>JBOGDN010000081.1:0-3470 GCA_050742995.1 Stackebrandtia sp.
GCTCGCGGCAAGCCCGACCGACCCCGCCACCGCGCTGGCGTCCGTCATGGACTGGTCCTACCTGCGCCTGTCAGCCGACGCGCAACGTGCGCTGCGGCTGCTGGCGCAACATCCCGGCGCCGACTGCGACCGTTACGCCGCCGCCGCGCTCTTCGGCGTCGATCTCGACGTCGCCGAGAAGCTGGTCGGGAGGCTCCGGACTCACAGCCTCGTCGACGCGGCAGACGTCGCCGGCCGGCCGAAGGGCGTCGGGGCGCGACTTCACATGCACGATCTCACCGCCGAGTACGCCAGGACGCATTCCGACTCCGAAGGCGAGCAGATTGAACGCGCCCTGTCCCGTTTGCGGGACCACTACCTGTACACGGCGACACAGGCGATAGATCACCTTGCGCCGTACGAGAAGGACCGCCGCCCGTCGCCGACCGCGCCGTCGACGCCCTGTCCGACCTTTGCGGACCTGCGGCAGGCTGTCGCCTGGCTTGACCGCGAGCGCGCCAACCTGCTGGCGGCGGCGGTGTTCTGCGCCGAGCACGGCGCCGAGCAGTTCACCGTCGAGATGGCCGCCACGATATTTCGATATCTCGAGACCCACGGACACTGGAACGACGCGGTCGTCCTATACCGACTCGAATGCGACCGCGCGACCGGAGCGGACCGAGTCGACGCGCTCAACAGACTCGGCGTCATTCGCCAGCATCTGGGATCGCCCGAAACCGCCCGCGCTCTCCACGAGCAGGCGTTGGACGCCGGGCGCCAGACCGGCAATCGCGTCGGCGAAAGCAACGCGCTGAACAACCTCGGCATGATGTTTCGACGACTGGGACAGCTGGACGACGCGATAGACCGCTATAGCCGGGCAGCTGACGTCGCCGGTCGGGAAGGCGACGACGTTCGCCAAGGCAAAGCGTTGGGAAATCTGGGAAACGTGTACTGGCTGCAGGGGCGCCACGACCTCGCGGCCGACCACTTCAGACGGGCGTTGGCCGTCGCTCACGCCAGCGGCAACCGCTCCGCCGAAGCGACCATGCTCGGCAATCTGGGCGCCGTCTACGGCCGCATAGGAGACCGCGAGGCTGCTCTCGACCACTGTCGACGAGGACTCGCCATGGCTCGCCTGGTCGGGTCCAAGGTGGCCGAACTCACCTGTCTCGGCCATCTCGCCGCCGTCAGCGAACAGGTCGGTCGGTCCGACGAGGCGCTGCGCTGCCACGACGAAGCGTTGACGCTCACGACGGAGATCAACGCCCGCGGGGATCAAGCCGAAGTGCTCAACAGCCTCAGCGGCGCGCTCCGTCGTCTCGGTCGGCTCGACGACGCTCGCGAACACAGTCGGGAAGCGCTGCGACTGGCGACCGCCGTCGGAGACCGTCGCGAAATGGCGCGGGCGCACGACGGCGTCGCCCGCGTCCTGGCGTCGCAATCGGACGTGGCCGCGGCGCGGAGGTGCTGGACGGAGGCGTTGCGCGTCGGCGGCGATCTCGGCATTCCCGAGGTCGCCGACATCAGACGAAGCCTTGCGGACCTCGACGGCTCCGGACCGGGTGAGGAGGGCGCGTCTGTTCCCTCCTCACCCGGAGGTGGGTTACGGCAACGTGTCGAGGTGGGATCCGACGGTGTCGGCGAAGTTGTAGCCGTTGGTCGCGTCCCAGTTCACCGACCACGTCATGGCGCCGCGGATCTCGGGATAGGTGTTGGGAGGCGTGAAGGATCCGCAGTTGTCGCCCGTGGCCAGGCAGTCGAGCGCGGCGTTGACGACGGAGGGGTCGACGTGTCCGCCGCCGGCCGCCGAGGGCGTGGCGGGCAGGCCGAGACCGACCTGATCGGGCCGCAGTCCCTCCTCAAGCTGGATGCACGCCAGCGCGACGAGAAACTCGACAGTCCCTTGTGAATACACCTGGCCGTCGCAGCCGTTCATCGAGCCGGAGTTGTAGAACTGGGTGTTGACGACGGTGAGGATGTCCTGAATGTTCAGAGCCAGCTGGAAGTAGCTCGACGTCGGCGACTGCATGTCCAGCGTCTGCGGCGCCATGGAGACGACCAGGTCGGATCCGGCCTGTGAGGACAGCTGCCGCAGCGCCGTTTCCATGTGCTCCGGGTTGATGCCGTGCTCCAGGTCGATGTCGACTCCGTCGAAGCCGTACTCCTGCATCAAGGCGTACACGCTGTCGGCGAAGTTGGCGGCCTTGGCCGGATCGTCCACGATGACGTTTCCGCGTTCGCCTCCGACCGAGATGACGACCTGCTGCCCGTTGGCGTGCAGGGCTTCGACGTCGGCCTTGAAGTCGTCGGCGGTGTATCCGCCCAGCTGGTCCGACACGTCGGGGTCGATGCCGAAGGTGACCGCGCCGGGGTTGGAGGCGTCGGCCTCGGCGAACGCGACCGCCGTCAGGTCGTACTCGGCGGGCACGTCGGACAGTCGCAGCACAGTGGAGCCGTTGTCGAAGTTGTGCCAGTAGCCGGTCAGCGCGTGCTTGGGCAGCGCGCTGGCGCCGGGTTCGGCTGTGGCAGAACTGTCGTCGGCGTATGAATTCAGACTGAAGCCCAGCGGCAGCAGCATCGCGACGGACGCCGTCGCGGCCGCGCGCCAGGCGAGGCGTCTTGTTGTTGGTTTCACGGGCGCACCTCAGTTTCCGGGGCACGTGCGTAATTGCACGTAAAGTTTACTGATGTTTCGATGAGGCTAATTGCCAGAGACCGCGAAGTCAACGGCACGCGAGCGGGGGAGGCGACAGGCAGCCGTCCACTTTGGGTTTTCCACAATGAGAGGGTTGTCCACAGGCCGGGTCATTTGAGCTGGCCGATGCCTGGTTTTGGGCTATAGGCTGAAGCCATGGGGAGGAGGTTGGAGGCCCCCGAGAAGGCTCGGGGGTGGGGTTGCGGCTGTCATTTTTTTGGGCTGTCATTCCGCGGGGTCGCGGCGAGCTGTGTAGACGGTGTTGGTCTCCACGCCTCTCCGCAGCGGGTTGGGGAAGGAGACCACGTGCGCGCTGCGGGTCGCGAAGACCTCGGCGAGCGCGGCGTCGAAGTCGTCGTCGGGCGGGTCGTTGGACCACAGCGCGAACACGCCGCCTGGGTGGAGGCGGTCGGCGAGGCGGCGCAGGCCGTCGGGTGTGTAGAAGGCGGCGTTGTCGGGGTGCAGGAGGTGTCGCGGGGAGTGGTCGATGTCGGCGATCACGGCGTGGAAGCGGTGGTCGGGGGTCTGCGGGTCGAAGCCGTCGGCGTGGGCCATGGCGAAGAAGTCGCCGCGGACGAAACGGGTGCGGGGGTCTGACGTCAGCTCGCGCGACAGCGGGAGCAGTCCGCGCTCGTGCCAGTCGACGACCGCGTCGAGCGCGTCCACCACGGTCAGCGAGCGCACTCGCGCGTCGTCCAGGACCGCCCGCGCGGTGTAGCCGAGACCCAGGCCGCCGACGACGACGTCGAGGTCCGCGCCGGGGTGCGCGGCCAGGCCGAGTCGCGCCAGCTCG
>JBOGDN010000082.1:0-11239 GCA_050742995.1 Stackebrandtia sp.
CGCCGTCATGTCTGGAGGCGTGCCCCCCATGAGCTCCTGAAGCTCATTCCCAGGACGCGAAGTTCCCCTCGCTTTGGAGCGTCTCCATGCGGCTTCTCAACTCGTCGAGAAAGCCTTCGGGACAGTCCTGCCCGCGCAGCGCCTCGCCCACGAAGATGTCCACGAAGAACGGCACGAGCAGCGCCTCGCCTTTGGGAAGCGCCTTGCCGAGGCCGTGCATGTAGACGGGTGTGACGGGGACCTGCGGGTGACGCGCCGCGAGCTTGGCCACGCCGCCGCGAAACCGCGCCATGCGTTCGGGTTCGCCGCGCGAGCCCTCCGGGAAGAAGATCAGGATCTCGCCGCGCCGCAGCGCCTCGCCGCAGTCGGCCAGCGGGTCTTCGCCGGGCGACGTGCGTCCACGAGCGATCGGCAGGACGCCGACGATGCGGGTGGAGAACCAGGCCAGCGCACGGTTGCGCAGGAAGTAGTCTTCGGCCGCCACCGGCCGGATGCGGTGCAGCTGCCGGTGCGGCAGCAGGCTGAGCAGCACCATCGCGTCGAGGTGGCTGTTGTGGTTGGCGGTCACCACGGCCGGGCCCCGAACCGGCAGCCGCTCCCGGTGGCGCACGTTGAGTCCCAGGAGCACCAGGATCACCGGACGCACGACGAAGGCGAAGAAGATCCAACGCAGCATCCGGTTCACAGTCGACGACAGCGTCCGCATCACAGAAGTCCCTGCGCGATCGGGGAGTAGTGCAGGTAATAGAGATAGTGGAAGAACAGGGGCGCGGTGTAGATCAGGCTGTCGACGCGGTCGAGGACGCCTCCGTGCCCCGGCAGCAGGCTGCCGGTGTCCTTGACGCCCAGATCTCGCTTCAACGCGGAGATGGTGATGTCGCCGATGAAGCCCGCCAGCCCGATGATCAGACCCGCTCCCAGCGACTGCAGCGGATCCATCGGCGTCAGCCAGGCGCCAAGCAGCCAGCCGAGCGCCGTCGTCGTGACCACGCCGCCGATCAGACCCTCGACAGTCTTGCCGGGACTGACGTTCGGCGCCACCTTGTGCCGGCCGAAGAGCTTGCCCCACATGTACTGCGACACGTCGTTGAACTGAGTCAGGAACACCAGGTACAGGACCAGCCCGGCGCTGCCGGCCCCCGGGTTGAGGTCTCCGGGAAGCACAAGCAGGTAGGCCACGTGGCTGATGCTGAACACCATCGCCATCAGTCCCCAGTGCAGCGTGCCGACGGCGCGCACAAAGTGGGCGGTCTCGCCGGCCAGCACCATTCGCATGGGCATCAGCAGGAATATATAGACGGGGATGAAGATGATGAAGACCCCGTACCACTCTTTGCCGATGAGGAAGTACTGGATCGGGATCGTCAGGTACGCCCAGAAAATCACCGTCCGGTCCGCGCGGCGGGTGGGGATCAGCGACAGGTACTCCTTGAGCGCCAGAAACGAGACGACGGCGAAGAACACCAGCGAGACGACGCGAGACAGCGATATCGCGACGGTGAAGACGGCGACCATCACCCACCACGACTTGATCCGCTGCACCAGCTCCCGGTGCACCTCGGCGGGCAGCCGGGAGCGCAACAAGGCGACCGTCAGCGTGGCGAGGACCAGCAGACCCACGACGCCGGCCAGAGCGACGAGTGCGCGCGGCTCGATGTTGAACACGGCTACCGCCCTTCGCATTCTCGGAGCGCACGGTACGCACGGTTGGCGACCGTGACGATCAGCAACAGCGCAACCAGCGCCAGCGCCGCCCGCAGCCACACGCCTGTCGGCAGGCCGAGCCCCGTCCACAGTCCGAAGGCTCCGAACGCCAACGCCCGGTCGCTTTTGCCCATCGGGCCGTCGTAGCGGCGGGACGCGCCGACCTGCGGCCCGAGCACGCCCGTCATCTCGCTGACGACCGCGAGTACCACGATCAACACCACGAGCGTCGGATCGAACGCCGCCACAAGCGCCAGCGGCAGATAGAGCGCGCTGTCGGAGACCACGTCGCCCAGCTCGTTGAGGATCGCGCCGAGCCGCGACTGCTGGCCGTGTTCGCGCGCGAGCATGCCGTCGACGGCGTTGAGGGCCATACGAAGTACGAGGAAGGCCGGCAGGAGCAGCAGCGGCCAGGCGTCACGGGGCCAGATCGCGACGCATCCGCCCACCGCGACAGACAGCGCGGCGGCGGCCAGCGTAACCGCGTTCGCCGTCACCCCGATGCGCGCGAGCAGCCCGACCGCAGGGCGCAGCAGCCGCTGGAACGCGGGCTTGAGCTGGTAGACACTCGCCACGGAGATCCGTCCCTGCTTGCCAATCGTCTTGACGGGTTTGCGTCGACGCTACAAACTAGCCGCAACGCAACGCAACAAAGTGTCCGCAACGCAACGCCGAACGTCGCCATGGGGGGCACGATGACGTCGACATCCGCCGCACTTCCCGCAGAAAGCCCGCGCGTTCGCGGGCGGCTGAGCCTCACGCCGCTGAAAGCGGCGCCGCCGCCGACCGCGCCGCCGGCCGACGACCAGCCGCTCAACCCGCGAGCCGTCGCGGAACGCGTCACGCAGCTGTGCATGTTGATCCTCAACGGCATGCGGCCGACGACGGACATGCGACGGCTGGCCAGCCCGCGAGGTTACGTCCAGTTCGTCCAGATGTGCCGCGACGTGCGTGTCCTCGCCCGCGGGGCCGACCTCGTCGCGGTGCGCGCCAGCCGATCCGCCTCCGCCGCGTCCGGCGCCGTGGAGATCGTCGCGATGGTGCGGATGAGGCAAAGAGTGCGTGCGCTGGCGCTTCAGGCCACCGTGAGCGGGGATTCCCGGTGGCGACTGACGGCCTGCAGTCTGGTGTGAGCGACAATGGCGGCGATGACACGGATCTACATTCCCGCCACCTCGGTCGATCTGCGCCGGCTGCACGCCGACGGCAAGTCCGCCGGGCTGCTGGCCCACGCGGTCACGCCGGGCCTGCGCGAGTGGTACGTCGACGGCGACGAGGAAGACCTCGAGTACGTCGCGTTCACCCACGCCGCCCAGGACGCGCTGGGGCTGCTGCGCGTCGACGACAAGGCGCTCCCGCGCCGGGCGGTGGTTTCCGCCGACGTCCCCGACACGGCGGTGAAGGCCGACCATGAGCTCGGCGGCAGCCGGGTGAGCCTGATCGCGCCCGTGCCGCTGTCCGCGGTGGCGGCGGTGCACGTCGACGGCGGCGACGCCGAGGCCGACGTGGCGGCCGCGGCCGCGGCGCTCGAAGCGGCCGAAGCCGGAGACCTGGACGGTCAGTTCACCGTGGACGCCGCCGAAGACCCTGAGCTGGAGTGGTACGACCCCACCGAGCTGGGGCAGCTGGTGGAAAAACTGCCGCGCTGAACCTCGCTGCCGGGGTCAGTCCGACGCCTTCGACTCCGACGGCTCGGCGTCGACCGTCTCGGCGGGCTTGTCCGCGTCCTCGGTCTGCTTCTGGCGCGGCCTCGCGGCCTTGGCGGCTTCCGCCTTCCCGTTCTGCTTCGCCTTGTCGGGCTTGACGTCCGGCCCCGCCTTCGCGCTCTGCTTCTCAGCGGTCTGCTTCGCCTTGCCGCGCGAAACCGGCTTGCCGTTGGCGAGCATCCCGAAGGCCAGCACCGCGGTGGTCGCGCCGGCGAACAGCGCGGCGAGGCCGCCGTTGAGCTGGGCGTCGAGGCTTTGGCCGAGCATCAGGTCGCTGAGGGCGTCGATCTCGTCGGTGGTGCTCAGCAGCGCCGCGCCGCCCACGCGCACGGAGATCTCGCTGATCACCCACAGAGCTCCGGGGGCGGCGCCGGCGGCCAGATAGCCGTACAGCCCGACGGTCGCGCGCCGTCTGCGCAGCGCCGCATAGGCCGTCAGCCCGACGCCGACGCCGGCGGCGACGCCGGCGAGGATGCTTATCCAGCGGTAGGCGTCGCCGTCGCGCAACAGCAGGTCCGCCAGGTCGGAGCGGAACCAGCCGCGCAGGAACATCAACACCAGCAGCACCCCGGTGGCGATGAGGCTCGCGGCCACGACCGAGTCGTGGCGGGGCGCGGCCAGGAGACTGCCGAGCACGCTGGAGACGCCTGCCACGCCCGCGATGATCGCGGCGACGGCAGGCGTGGAGCTGAAGGTCGCATAGGCGACCGCGGCGGCTATGAGCCCCACGGCGGCGCCGCCCCAGGCGGCCAGCAGGATCCGAGGCAGGCGCGCGAACCGCGGCGACTGCCCATGCGCGGCCGCCACCACTGCCAGGTGGCCGGCGACCGCACCGCCGAAGACGGCGCCGATGGCCATCGTCGACAAAGACATGATCAGGTTCGCCACCTGACCGGGATCGGTCTGCACCGCGTCGGCGAGCAGGCTGCCCAGCGCCGCGAAGGCGATGCCAAGATGCACGGCGGCCAGCGCCAGCAGCACCAGGAAACCGGTGCCTCCCAAGCCGGCTCGCGGTTCTGTCGTGGAGACGTTCACGCCGCACAGCGTACGCGGCGTCACCGGGTGCGCATGGGCGGCATCGGGGCGCAGGCGGCGTGGCAGCATGACAGGAAGGGGCCGGTAATGGATCGTCCGTAGCGAGAAGTTCGTTGACCGAGCATGGCAAGGCGGAGGTGCTCCTGCATACCGGGGTTGTATGCAGGAGTGCCGACAACGCCGCCAGGCGAAGCGTCAGCGAGCTTCGCAGTAGGACAGCATCCATTACCGGGTCCTCTAGATCATTACGACGCGAAGGAGCATGTGATGGACGCACTGTTCAAGGTCCCCACGCCGGCCAACGAGCCGGTCCGTCAGTACGCGCCCGGCACGCCCGAGCGCGAGAGTCTGGCGGCCCGCGTCGCCGAGCTCGCGGACATTCAGCATGAGCTTCCCATGAATATCGGCGGCCGTGTCCACACCGGCTCGGGCCCGGAGATTCAGGTCGTCCAGCCCCACAAGCACGCGCACGTGCTCGGCACAACCCGCAATGCCGTGGCCTCCGACGCCGAAGCCGCCGTCGCCGCCGCGAAAGCCGCCGCGCCGGCCTGGCGGGCGATGAGTTTTCACGAGCGCGCCGCGATCTTCCTGCGGGTCGCGGACCTGCTGGCGGGGCCGTGGCGGGACACCGTCAACGCCGCCACCATGCTCGGCCAGTCCAAAACCGCCATTCAGGCCGAGATCGACGCCGCGTGCGAGCTGATCGACTTCCTGCGCTTCAACGTGGCCTACGCCGAGCAGCTGCTTTCGCAGCAGCCCAATTCGTCGCCGGGCGTGTGGAACACTATGGACCATCGTCCGCTCGAGGGCTTCGTCGTCGCGATCACGCCGTTCAACTTCACCGCGATCGCCGGCAACCTGCCCACCGCGCCGGCGCTGATGGGCAACACCGTGGTGTGGAAGCCGACCGTGACCCAGCAGCTGTCCGCGCACTACCTGATGCGGCTTTTCGAGGCGGCGGGTCTGCCGCCGGGAGTGATCAACATGGTCACCGGCGACGGCAAGGCGGTGTCGCAGCACGCCATGACCGACCCGGACTTCGCCGGACTGCACTTCACCGGCTCCACCGCCACCTTCCAGCTGCTGTGGCGGGCCATCGGCGAGAACATCTCCGGCTACCGGTCTTACCCGCGCATCGTGGGCGAGACCGGCGGCAAGGACTTCGTCATCGCCCACCCCAGCGCCGAGGCGGACGCTTTGAGCACGGCGATGGTGCGCGGCGCCTACGAGTACCAGGGCCAGAAGTGCTCGGCCCTCTCGCGCGCGTACATCCCGGCTTCGCTGTGGAACAACGGCGTGCGCGACCAGGTGGTCGGGACGGCCGAGAAGCTGACCTACGGCGACGTCGCCGACTTCGCCCACTTCGGCGGCGCGGTCATCGACCGCCGGGCCTACGACAAGCACACCGCCTTGTTCGAGCGGATCGCCGGCGACCCGAAGTGCGCGGTCCTGTCCGGCGGAACCGCCGACGACAGCGTCGGCTACTTCGTGCGGCCGACGGTCGTCGAGTGCTCCGACCCGGAGCACGACCTGTTCAAGACCGAGTACTTCGGACCGATCATGGCCGTGAACGTCTATGACGACTCCCGCTTCGACGAGGTCGTCAAGCAGGCCGCCGACGTCTCTTCCTACGCGCTGACCGGCGCGGTGTGGGCGCGGGACCGCGCGGCCGTCAAGTCGGCGTCCGAGGCGCTGCGCTTCTCGGCGGGCAACTTCTACGTCAATGACAAGCCGACCGGCTCCATCGTGGGCCAGCAGCCCTTCGGGGGCGCCCGCGGATCGGGCACCAACGACAAGGCCGGCTCCTGGCAGAACCTGGTGCGCTGGATCTCGCCGCGGGTGATCAAGGAGACCTTCGTGCCTCCGACGGACCACCGCTACCCGCACATGGACTAGTGCCTGTGTGAGAGAGTCCCGTTTCCTGCTGCGCGTTCACCGGGCGCGACGGTCCTTGCGAAGCGCCGTCGTTGGAGTTTTTACTCGCGGCGTCGTCGGCGCTTCCGCATCCGACACCGGGATGCGGAAGCACCTCCGCCTTGGTCTTGTCTGTTCGATCACGCGGGGCTTGCGGCCGTACAGCGGCTTACGACCGTTGCACTCGCCTGGAGGCCGCTCGCGACAGAAGAGAATGGAGTGACGAGCTCTAAGCCAGTCCGGCGCGTCGCAGCGCGTCGGCCATGGCGCCGCCGCCGGGGTCGCCGCCGGAACGCTTGTCGCGCTTGCCGCCGCGTCCGCGATCCTTGCCGTCGCCGCCTTTGCGGCCTTCGTCGCGCCGCTGCTTGCCCGCGCCCGGCTCGACGGGGTCGTCGAGCCACATGGTCAGCGAGATCCGGTTGCGGCCAGGGTCGACCTCCATGACGCGCACCTTCACCACGTCCCCGGGCTTGGCCACTTCGCGCGGGTCGCTGACGAAGCGGTTCGACATGGCCGAGATGTGCACCAGCCCGTCCTGATGCACCCCGACGTCGACGAAGGCGCCGAAGGCGGCCACGTTGGTGACGACGCCTTCGAGCACCATTCCCGGCGTCAGGTCGCCGATCTTCTCGACGCCCTCGGCGAACGTCGCGGTGCTGAACTCCGGCCGCGGGTCGCGACCCGGCTTGTCGAGCTCGGCGAGGATGTCGGTGACCGTTGGCAGCCCGAAGTCGTCGTCGACGAAGTCGGCGGGCTTCAGCCGCTTGAGCACGGCGGTGTTGCCGATAAGGCCGCGCACGTCGCCTCCGGCGGCCGTGACGATGCGTCGCACCACCGGGTATGCCTCCGGGTGGACGCTTGAGGAGTCGAGCGGGTCCTCGCCGTCGCGGATTCGCAGGAACCCGGCACATTGCTCGAACGCCTTTGGCCCCAGCCGGGGAACGTCCTGCAGCGCCCGGCGGGACGCGAACGCCCCGACCGAGTCGCGGTGGGCCACGATGTTTTCCGCCAAAGTGGAGGTGACTCCGGAGACGCGGGCGAGCAAGGGCGCCGAGGCGGTGTTGAGGTCGACGCCGACGGCGTTGACGCAGTCCTCCACGACCGCGTCGAGGCTGCGGGACAGCTTGTTCTCAGCCAGATCGTGTTGGTACTGCCCGACTCCGATCGACTTCGGGTCGATCTTGACCAGCTCGGCGAGCGGGTCCTGCATCCGCCGCGCGATGGAGACCGCGCCGCGCAGCGAGACGTCGAGACTCGGAAGCTCCTTGGAGGCGTAAGCCGAAGCCGAGTACACCGAGGCGCCGGCCTCGGAGACCATCATCTTCGACAGCGAACGTCCCTTGGCGAGCTTGACGAGCTCCCCGGCGAGCTTGTCGGTCTCGCGGGAGGCGGTGCCGTTGCCGACGGCGATCAGTTCCACGTCATGTCGCTGTATCAACGCGGCCAGCGTGGCCAGGGCCTCGTCCCACCGCCCCTGCGGCTTGTGCGGGTACACCGCCGCGGTGTCGAGGACCTTGCCGGTGGAGTCGACGACGGCGACCTTGACGCCGGTGCGGTACGCCGGGTCAAGACCCATCGTGGTCCGCTGCCCCGCCGGGGCGGCCAGCAGCAGGTCGCGCAGGTTGGAGGCGAAGACGTCGACGGCCGCCTCCTCGGCGGCCTGCCACAGTCGCATCCGCGTGTCGACCGACATGGTCACCGAGATGCGGGTGCGCCAGGCCCAGCGGGCGGTCTCCGTCAGCCACCGGTCGGCCGGACGGCCCCGGTCGGCGATGCCGAAGCGGTGCGCGATCGCCGCGGAGTAGGGGTCGAGGCCCGCGGGAGGCTCCTCGTCCTGCGAGGACTCCAGCGACAAGCTCAGGACCTCTTCCTTCTCGCCGCGGAACAGCGCGAGCACCCGGTGCGAGGGCAGCTTGCCGAACGGCTCGGCGAAGTCGAAGTAGTCGGAGAACTTCGCGCCCTCGGTCTCCTTGCCCTTGCGGACCTTGGAGACCATGCGTCCGTGCGTCCACATGCGCTCGCGCAGCTGGCCGAGCAGGTCGGCGTCCTCGGAGAAACGCTCGGTGAGGATCGCGCGGGCGCCGGTGAGCGCGGCCGCGGCGTCGGCGACGTCCTTGCCGGGGTCGACGTACTCGGCGGCCGTCTGCTGCGGGTCGAGGCCCGGGTCGGCCAGCAGGCGTTCGGCGAGCGGCTCCAGCCCCGCCTCCCTGGCGATCTGGGCCTTGGTGCGGCGCTTCGGCTTGAACGGCAGATACAGGTCTTCCAGGCGGGCCTTGGTGTCGGCGGCCATGATCTGGGCCTTGAGCTCGTCGGTGAGCTTGCCCTGCTCGCCGACCGACTCCAAAATGGCGCTTCGGCGTTCGGTCAGCTCCCGCAGATACCGCAGCCGCTCGTCGAGGGTGCGCAGCTGCGCGTCGTCGAGAGCGCCCGTGGCCTCTTTGCGGTACCGGGCGACGAAAGGCACGGTCGCGCCGGAGTCGAGGAGGTCGACGGCCGCGGCCACCTGCCGCTGGGCCACGCCCAACTCTGCTGCGATGCGCTCATTGATCTCGGCGGTCACACTCGGCCCCCATCACGTCGGCTTGCATACGAGAAGAAATTGTGCCCCCAGCCGGCGAGCCGCCCTCGACCGGTCGCGGAATGCATGCCGCCGGCGGCGATCCGGCGGCGCTCGTCAGTCGAAAAGCGTCGGCGGCGCCGAGCCCTCAAGCGCCAGCAGCCTGCGCTTGGTCTCCACCGCGGTCCCGCCGCTGCCGCCGAACCCGCCCAGGCCCCCGTCCGCGGCGACGACCCGATGGCAGGGGACTACCAGCGCGATCGGATTGCCCGCCATGATTCCGCCGACGGCGCGCGCCCCGTCGGGACGTCCGGCAAGCTCCGCAAGCCCCGAGTAGCTGACGGTCTGGCCATAAGGCACCGACTCGTACAGCGTCCGCCGCACCTGAAGCGCCCAGCCGCTGCTAAGCGACCAGTCCAGCGGGACGTCGAACCGCCGCCGCTCCCCGGCGAAATACTCCTCAAGCTGCTGCCAGACCTCTTTTAGGCGGCCGTCGGCTTCGTCGTCGCCATGCGCCGATTTTCCGGCGCCGAAACCAAGCTGCCGCAGCCCTGTCCGCGACGTCGTCACCGTCAACGAGCCGATCGGGGTCGTCATCACCGCGCGAGCGCAACCGGAGTCCATGCACCCATGCTCCTCGACGCCTGTGACATCGCTTCGCCTGGTCCGCACCGGTGAAACGGAAGGGACGATTGGGACGACGAGACGCGACCCCCCGTTTGCCGGCGGCGTCACGGTGAGCTAAAGTTCTCTCCGTTGCCGACGCGGGCGAACCGCCCGTAGTGAGCACACGCGGACGTAGCGCAGCTGGTAGCGCGACACCTTGCCAAGGTGTAGGTCGCGGGTTCGAACCCCGTCGTCCGCTCGGAGGCCTAGGCGATAGCCGCGGCTGTGGTGGAGTGGCCGAGAGGCGAGGCAGCGGCCTGCAAAGCCGCGTACACGGGTTCAAATCCCGTCTCCACCTCGAAGTATCCCCGGACGATTAGCTCAGTGGGAGAGCACCACCTTGACACGGTGGGGGTCACTGGTTCAATCCCAGTATCGTCCACCAGCCAGAACGCCCCGTCCGAGACAATGGACGGGGCGTTTCAGTGCCAATAGGGGACCATCCTCGGGTTATTTGCTGTTCGCATCCTCGCCTTCACCGTCTTCTGTTTCGTGCTCGGCGAGTTGGACTCTTAGGAGAGTTCCTGAGCGAGTCCAAGGAGAAGCCCTTCGGGTCCTCGGATGTAGCAGAGCTTGTAAATATCCTCGTATTGGACGATCTCGCTGCTGACAAGCTCCGCACCATGCTTGCTGAGCCGCTCTAGAGTCTCTTCGATGTCGTCCACGGTGAACATGACGCGCAAGTAGCCCAGAGCGTTCACTGGGGCGTTCCGGTGATCGGCGACCACCTCGGGGTCTAGAAAGCGGGAGAGTTCGAGCCGACCGTGGCCGTCAGGCATACGCATCATGGCTACCTCGACACGCTGGTCTCCGAGGCCGGTAACTCGTCCTGCCCACTCGCCTTCGATCATCCCTCGGCCCTCGAGTTCGAGGCCAAGCGCGAGGAAGAACTCGACCGTAACCTCGAGATCCTCAACGACTATGCCCATGTTGTCAAACTTGAACACCATGCCTTGACTCTACCAATGTGGGCGATCGATAACCGACCAACTTTGGGCCTAGCCGGCCGCGACCGGGCATTACCCCGACGGCAGCAGCCCCACCTGCCGGAACAGTCGTCGCAGGAAGACCTCGACCTGTTGCGCGGTGGGCGATTCCGGACCGAGCAGCAGGTACTGCATGATCGCGCCGTTCATGATGTCGATGAGCAGCTCCAGATCGGCGTCGTTTGACAGCAGGCCCGCGTCGCGGGCCCGGCTCAGCAGCGCCAGCGCCCGGACCCGGCGCGGACGCAGATGGTGCTCCTTCCACGCCCGCAACAGTTTCGGATGCTCCGGCCCCGCACCCAGCAACCGGGCCGCGAGCGTCTGGAACCGGGGCTCGGCCAGCAGTTCGCTCCAGCGCGGCAGCAGCTCCTCGATCAGGTCGGGCAGGGCGGCGGCGGAGTCGATGCCGTCGGTGTCGGGGATCTCCTCGCGGGCGGATTCGATCGCGTCCGCGAGAATGTCCGCTTTGGAGGACCAGCGGCGGTAGACGGTCACCTTCGCGACCCCCGCGCGTTTGGCGATCGCCTCGATGCCCGCGTGCTCGACTCCGCGCTCGACCAGCAGTTCCAGGGCGGCGCGCAGGATCGCGGCGTCGGCGGCCGGGTCGCGGGGGCGGCCGGGGCCCGCGGGCTGTTCGCGTCTGCCGGTCACGTCGCGCCTTTCGTCAGCAG
>JBOGDN010000083.1:0-4858 GCA_050742995.1 Stackebrandtia sp.
CCTCGGGAGCGTCGGCGCGCGACCGCAGCGCCTCGGTGGCCGAAAGCCCGTCCACAGTCGGCATCCGAATGTCCATCAGGACCACGTCCGGACGATGCCGGTCCACCAGCGGCAGCACCTCGTCGCCGTCGCCGGCCTCAGCGACCACCCGGATGTCCGAGACTCCGCCGAGCATCATGGCCAGGCCGGCGCGCACCAGCGGATCGTCGTCGACGAGCAGCACGTCGACGTGGCTCGGGTCGGAGTCGGTCACGGCGGCCATGGTAGCCACGCCGACAGTCGCCAGCCCCCGTCGGAGTCGGGTCCGTATTCGAAACGTCCGCCGGCAAGCGCGACGCGCTCGGTCAGGCCGATCAGTCCCCGCCCGCTCGGCGGGTCGGGCGCCGGCGCGGGCGTTTGCGCGCCGGGGGAGTTGCGCACCGCCACGGTCAGCCCGCGCTCGGGGTCGCCGGTCACGTCGACGTGCACCTGTGTGCCGGGGGCGTGCTTTCGGACGTTGGTCAACGCCTCCTGCACGATCCGGCAGGCGGTGCGGCCGGGCAGCTCGGGCACGTCGCCGTGCTCTTCCCGCAGCTTCACCCGCATGCCCGCTTCGGCCGACTCGGCGACCAGGCGCCGAATGTCGCCGACGTCGGGCTGCGGCAGCTCGCCGTCCGCGGCGCGCAGCACGCCGATGACGTCGCGCAGGTCCTGCAACGCCTGGTGCGCGCTTTCCCGGATCACTCCGGCGGCGCGGGAGATCTCGGCGGCCGGAGCGTCCGGCCGAAACTCCAGCGCGCCGGCGTGCACGCTCAGCAGCGAAAGCCGGTGACCCAGGACGTCGTGCATCTCCCGCGCGACCGCGTCTCGGGCGGCGTGCTGCGCCTGTTCGGCGCGCAGCTTGGCCTCGGCTTCGGCGCGCACGGCGCGTTCGCGCAGCGACTCCACCAGCCGACGCCGGTGCTGCACGAAAAGGCCCCACCCGACCGCTGCGGCCTGGGCCGAGCCGCCCAAGATCAGCACGACCAGCCGCCCGCCGTCGGGTTCGGGACGCAGCATGACGTAACAGACGGCGGTCAGCAGGCTGAAGCCGAACAGCGCCGTCGTCGTGCGCGGGCTGCGGTGCACCGCCACGGTGAACAGGGCCGCGAGCATGGCCCCGGCGACCAGTTCGAAAACCGACGACAACGCCACCAGGACGACGGCCAGGCCCACCGGCCAACGCCGCCGCAGCCACAGCGCGGCGCACGCCGCCACGCCGACGATCTGGTCGACGTCGAACAGCCACGCCGGCTCCGGCATCGCGTCGGCGTCGACGCGCATGGCCGCCATCACGAACCCGGCCGAGATCGCCAGCAGGAACATGCCTACGTCGACCGCCCAGTCGCGCAGGCCGCGCCGCCGCTGCGGGGAACCGTCCATGCGACGAACCTATCCGCAGGCAGGCCGCGAGCAGGCGAATCGCGGCTTGTCTCGATGCCGAAGTCGCGGCGATCGATACTTTTGTCGGACGCGGGGGGCGCAATCGGCGACGGCGGTCGCCGCGCCGGATGCCTGCGACCGATTCGCTTCGCCGCGACGAGCACATAGCGTCGAAGCATGCAAAAAGCCGTGCAGTTCCTCGGGTTCTATCTGACCGTCGCCGGGCTCAGCGGAACAGTCGACCACCTGGCGGTCCAGCCGATCATGGGGATCTTTCTCAACGCCTTCAACCGCTTCGTCATCCCGAACGTGGACTTCCTGACCGGCTACGAGGTCTTCGCGAACCTGACGCTTTCGGTGTTGGGACTGGCGCTGCTCTTCGCCGCCGAACACGTCAAGCCCTCGCCGGACGGTGCATAAATCGTGCACAACTTCGCGCTTCGGGACTTTCGAGACCGCTCGACGCCGTGATAGGAAGCGTTGGCACACGTTTGCAAACGTGTCGATCCTTCGACCCCCCAAGGGAGATGATCGTTATGGATTCACGACCGTCGATGTCACGTCGAAGCGTGCTGCGCGGCGCCGCCGCGCTCGGCGCGGGAGCGTTCGCGGCCGGAGGCGGGCTGTTGATCGCCCGTCCGGTGTTCGCCGACGGGACCTTTGCCGTGCCCGAGCCGGAGATCGACGGCACCGAGGTCTGGGGCGCCGAACCGGACGACGGCAGTCTGTACTTCCACGACTTCGCGCCCTCGTACCTTGTGGTGCATCAAACCGAATATCCCAACACCGACGACTTCTCCCGTGAGCAGGCGCACGCCCACGCGCGCGAGGTGCAGCGGCTGCACATGGAGGACAACGGCTGGTCCGACACCGGCTACCACTTCGTCGTCAGCCGCGGCGGATTCATCACCGAGGGGCGTCACGGCAGCCTCGAGGGTCTGCGCGACGGCGGCAAGTTCGTGCACGGCGCCCACGCCAACTCGCCGGCCAACAGCGAATCGGTCGCGGTGAGCATGGAGGGCAACTACAACGAGCCCGTGCAGCCGCCCGACGCCCAGTGGAACTCGGTCGTGGAGATCCTGGCGCACGCGTGCTCGCAGTACGCCATCGCGACCGACGGCGAGGAGTTCATCATCGGACACCGCGACGCCCCGAACAACAGCACCGACTGCCCCGGCGACAACTTCCATCCCCGCCTCGGCGAACTGCGCGAGGCCGTCCGCCAACGCCTCAACGAAGGCTGAACCCCCGACCCCGCCGCCGACGTCCTAAGGCGGCGGGGCGGCGATGCCTCGCACGGCGATCTCTACGCCGCGGCGCATCTCGGATCGCATCCGGTCCAAGTCGTCGCCGCGACGCAGACTCGCCATGGCCGTGGCGATCATCGCGCCGCATACGACTCCGGCGGTCGCCGCGGCGGCGGTTTCGTCCAGCTCGTCGGCGTATGCCGAGCGCAGCGATTCGGCCATCGCGTCCTGGGCCGCCACCAGCCGCCGCAGCGCTCCGGCCTGCACGGCCGGGGCCGACATGACGAGCTTGAGGCGCAGCGACCCCGTCCGGCCGCCGAAGTCGTCGGCGAACGCTCCCGAGGCCGTCACCTGCGCGACGGCTCGCAGCAGCGCGTCGACGGGGCGGTCGTCGGGGCGGCGCGCGGCGATCACGTCGCGCGCGATGTCGATTCGCGCCTCCATGTCGGCGAAGAGCACGTCTTCCTTGCTGGGGAAATAGCTGAAGAACGTCCGCGGCGAGATCTCGGCGGCGGCGGCGATGTCGGCGACGGTGGTCTCGTCGTATCCGCGCGCGTCGAAAAGGCGCGTCGCCGCCGCGACGATCGCGGCCCGGGTGCGCTGTTTCTTCCGCTCTCGCAGACCAAGGTCGTCTGTCACGGGTTCGACTTTACTACACTCGCTGAAAAAGTTCATCGATCGTAATTTTGCAGCGAGTGTGGTTTTATTGAGAGCATGGCCGAAACACCAGTGATCCGCGTCGAGCGGCTGCGGGTTCGCTACCCGGGCGCGGCGAGCGACGCCGTCGACGAGATCTCCTTCGACGTCGGTCCCGGAGAGGTCTTCGGCTTCCTCGGCCCCAACGGCGCCGGCAAGTCGACGACCCAGCACGTGCTCACCGGCCAGCTGGCCGGCTACCAGGGGCGGGCCGAAGTGCTCGGCCGCGCGGTCGCGCAGTGGGGCGCCGGGCTGTACGAGCGGATCGGGGTCTGCTTCGAGCTGCCGGCGTACTTCCCCAAGCTGACCGCGCGGGAGAACCTCGCCGCCTTCGCCGGTCTCTACCGCGGCCCCACACTCGACCCGATCGAGGCGCTGGAGCTGGTCGACCTCGACTCGGCGGCCGACCAGCCGCCCGTCGCGTTCTCCAAGGGCATGAAGATGCGGCTCAACCTGGCCAGGGCGCTGCTGCATCAACCGGACGTGCTGTTCCTCGACGAACCCACGTCCGGCCTGGACCCCAACCACGCCGCGCAGGTGCACGAGGTGATCCGGCGACAGGCCGCCGCCGGCCGCACGGTCTTCCTCACCACGCACGACATGACGACCGCCGACGAGCTGTGCGACCGAGTCGCGTTCATGCTGGACGGACGGATAAGCGCGATCGACGCGCCGCGGTCGCTGCGGCTGGCCCACGGTCATCCTCGAGTGGTCGTGGAACACCGCCGCGACGGCGAGCTGCGCCGCGCCGAGTTCCCGCTGGTCAACCCGACCGACCCGGACCTGGTCGACTTGGTGCGCGACGCCGCCGTTGAGACCATCCACACTCGAGAAGCCACCCTGCGAGAAGTGTTCATCGCGGTGACGGGCGGCCGGCTGTGAACGCGACGCGAACCCGACGCGCCCTGCTTCTGGAGGCGCGGCTCCAATGGCGACACCGTGTCGTCGCGCTGATCGCCGCGCTTGCCGCGGCGTGGTCCGGGCTCCTGCTCGCGTTGCCGACGGCCGCGGCGGAGAAAGCGGCGCCGTGGCTGCTGGTGCTGGAGACCGCCTTGACGGGCATCACGCTGGCGGGCGTTCTGGTGCTCTTCGACCGCGGTCAGGGCGTGCTCGCGGCGTTGACGACCAGCCCGCTGCGGCTCGGCGAATACCTGACGGGCAAGGTCGGCATGCTGACGATCCTGGTGCTCGCCTCGGCGACGCCGATCGCGCTGGCCGGCCACGTCGACGTCGCTCGCCTGCCGCTCGTGCTTGCCTCGGTCGGCCTCGTCGCCGTGCTGGCGATGCTGATCGCCGTCGCGACGGCGGCGCGCTGCCGATCCGTCATCGGGTTCATGATCGCGCTGCCGCTGATCCTGCTGCCGCTGCTCGTCCCGCCGGTGCTGCACGCCGCCGGGTTCGGAAACCCGCTGCTGTACGCGGCGCCGACCACCGGCGCGATGGACGCCGCCCGGGCCGGCTTCGGCGGATCGGCGAGGCTGTCCGCCGTCTGGCTTGGCTGGCTCGCGCTCGCC
>JBOGDN010000084.1:0-4741 GCA_050742995.1 Stackebrandtia sp.
GGTGTGCGGCGAGCGCGGGGTGGAGCCCGTCGAGCTTGCGCAGCGTGTCCCGGATGCGGGCGGTGACCGTCTTGCGGGCGCGCTCGGCCTCGTCTCCGAGCCTCCGGTCGCGTCCGCCCAGGCCCGCGGCGGCGCGCAGCTGGTCGAGCAGCGCCTGACGTTCGGCGTCGAACTCGGCGGCGCGTCCGTCGTCCCCGCGCGCCGCCGCCCGGTCGATCTCCTCGTCGAGACGCTCCAGCCTGGCTCGGTAGCGCGCCTTGGCCTCCTCGTCGAGGACGGCGTCGCCGCCAAGCCGACGCGCGGCCACGACGACCTCGCCTCCGGCGGGGTCGAGCAGTCGCACCGCCGGCACGTCGACGCCGGGGCTGCCGAGCAGGACGTGCAGGTCCCGCAGGCCCTTGGCGTCGGGCATGTGAACGGACCGCCCGTCGAATCGCAGCGACCACACCGCGCCCTGGCGGCGGAACTCGTCTCCTTCGGACTCCGCGCGGCCGGAGGCGACCTCGGCGCGGATCCGGCGCATCCGCTCGGCCACGTGCGGCATGCCGATCTCGTCCGCCTCTTCCTCGACCTCGTCGAGCAGCGCGGCCCCGTCAAGATCGGAACCACGGCCGCCGACGGCCGTCGCCGCGGCTTTGGACGCGTCCCGCGCCGGCAGCGCCTCGGCCAGACCTGCCCGCGCCTCGATCGACCAGGCCCGCAGCCGCATCCGGTCGGCCGAGCGCCACGCGGCCGTGAAGCCCCGCACCGCGTCGTCCCAGCGCCCGAGACCGGCGTCGGCCCAGGCGATCCACAGCGACTGCGGACCGCTGACGTCGCATCCCCACAGCGAGATTCCCCATTCGTCCGCATGCGGCGCGAGCTGGGCGTGGACCCGCTCGCACAGCCGCGCGTCTTTGGTCGCCGCGCCCAGCTGCGCCTCCAGCCGCAGCCACAGCGAAGCCACGCCGCCGTAGCGGGCCTCCGGGTCCGCGGCGAGCACTCGGTACAGCCGTCGCGCGGCGTCGACGTCGCCGCGATGAATCGCCGTGACGGCCTTGAGCAGGCGAGTGTGTGGATGTCCGGGGAACGTCTCGTCGAGCAGGGTGTCGATCTCGTCGAAGCGGCCCCGAGCCAGCAGCAGCGCCCAGCGAGGGTGCTTGTGCAGGAACTCGAAACCGTCGTGCTCGTGCTCGAAGTCGTCGCGGAGGCGGTCGAGGTGCGCGGCGGCCTCGTCGAACCGTCCCATGTGCGTGTCGACGATGGCGCGGTCGACGAAAGTGCCGAGCAGGAAGCGGCGCTGACTGTGGCGCTCCGCCACGCCGACGAACTCCGTCAGCTGGTCGTGGAAGCCGGGGTCGCCGACTTCCAGCAGCGCCACCCAGCGCAGCGCCGAGGCGAAGCACTCCGCGTCGTGATTGCCGGCACGACGCGCCACGGTCAATATCTCCTCGGTGACCGCGACGCGCTCGGCGGCCGTCCCCGGCCCCCACATGGAGTTGTGCCGCGCCATCAAGCCGAACGCCAGGGCCTCGTCGTCGCCGCCCCGACGCGCCGACACCGCCAGGCGGATCGACAGGTCCTGCACCAGCCGGTCCAGCGACGAATGCCGATCCGTCGGCTTGCCGCCGGCGAACGCGCGGTACGCCTCGTTGAGCAGGTCGGCCTTCAGCTGTGCGCGATCCCCGGGGCGCCCGGCGCCCCGCACCGAGATCGCCACCCGCGTCAGCAGGGCGGGGTCGTCGAGCTCGCGCACCAGGGCTATGGACGCGTCGATCGACTCCCAGCCCTCGACCCGCTTTTTGGTGTGCAGCAGCTCGAAGCCGAGATCGAGCAGCAGCATCGCCCTGCGCCGCGGCGCGGCGTCGCCAAGACGCTCCAGCGCCCGGTGCCGATGCCGGATCGCCTCGTCGACGGCGAGCCGGTCGGAGGCGTCGTGCGCGGCGGCGGTCAGCATGTCGACGGCGCGCTCGGAGTCGAGCGCGTCGCCGGCGAGGTAGGCGTGCGCGGCGAGCTCGGCTGGCAGCAGCCGTTCCCGCACGTGGGGAGAGTCGGCCGCGCGCCGCGCGACCGCGGCGTGCAGGCGTCGGCGCTCGGCTTCGTCGAGTGAGTCGTACAGCGCCTCCCGCAGCAGGTCGTGGGCGAAGGAAAACTCGCCGGAGCCCAGCGGGACGACGAGCCGGGCCGTGGCCGCCTGGTCGAGCAGCCTGTCCGTCTGCGGGACGGGCTCGGCGGCGACGGCCGCCAGCACCTGCCGGTGGAACCGGCGGCCAAGCGTCGAGGCCGTCGTCAGCAGCCGCGCCACGGATTCGGGCAGCAGGGAAAGCCTGCGCCGCACCGCCTCGCCGACTTCCGGCGCGGTCGCGGACACCGTCGCGCCGCTGTGCCACAGCCGCGCGGTCTGCTCCACGAAGAACGGGTTGCCGCCGGTGCGGCGGTGCACCTCGGCGGCCAGGTGCGAGTCGGGCGCCTGCCCGACGGTGCGCGTCATCAGCTCGCCGACCTCGTCGGCCCGCAGACCCGAAAGCGTCAGCGTGGTCGCCTTGGCCGTCAACGGCGCCAGCAGCTGCCGCAGCGGGTGCTCTTCGGTCGCCACCTCGACGTCGCGGTAAGCCCCGATCAGCAGCACCCGTTCGAACCAGGTGTGCTGGACGGCGAACTCCAGCAGCTTGATCGAGGCCGGGTCGGCCCAGTGCAGGTCGTCGAGCACGACGGCGACGGGCCGGATGTGCGAGGCGGACACCAGCAGCGACGTCACCGTGTCGTACAGCTCGAACTCGTCGGGCGGCTCGGTGTTCGACGACTCGCCGAGCAGGGTCGACAGCACGGCGCCGCCGCGCGCGGCGGCCTCCTCCCACTCCTCGGCGGACAGGCTGCGGCGCAGCGCCCGCACGACCTGAACCCACGGCCAGTAGCCGGGGGCGTTGTCGGAGTCCCAGCACGATCCGCTCAGCACCAGGGCGTCGCGTCGTCTGGCGTCGTCGGCCGCGCCGGTCAGCAGCGTGGTCTTGCCGATCCCCGCCTCGCCGACGACCAGCACCAGCCCGCCGTGGCTGTCGGCGGCCCGGTCGATCTCGGCGCGCAGCACCCCGGCCGGGTGCTCCCGCCCGATGAGATCGTCAGTCATGTCCGGTCGCCGCCTCCTCACGCGCACGCCGCCTCGTCGTGCGGGCTACAGGATCGTCGACGGGTGTGACGGTCCCCGACGCCGGCGAACCGCGTGCGCAGTCGACGATACCGAGGCGCCGCCGTCGCGGCTCGGGTTTGTTCGCTCGGCGCGGCCGACCCGGACACGCGAAAGCCGCCTGCGCGTCGGCGGGAGGGTGTCCGCGTAAGACGCGCAGGCGGCGAGAACCGTCGTGTGAAGACCTACCTCAGCAGGCGACCGGGCGAACCCAGGTGCATTCCTTGTCGGTCGGCAGCGGGTTCTCCGGCTGCGGGACTTCTATGTCCTGCGTGGTGGCGGCCTCTGCCTGGCTGTGCGAGGCGATGGTCACGGCGATCTTGTCCTCCAGATCCTTCACCGTGTCAGCCAGGTAGTCGTTGTTGACGATGCTGAACACCAGCTCGCGGTCGTCGCCGTCGGTCACGTAGCCCGACAGCGCCGAAACGCTGGTCATGGAGCCGGTCTTGCCGTGCACGTTGCCGGCGGCCGGCGTGTCGCACATGCGGCTGGCCAGGGTGCCGCCGACCATCGGGTCCGACTCGCAGGCGATCGGCATGGCGTCGTACCAAGCGTCGTACCAGTCCTGGCCGCGCGCGCCCACGAGCATCTCGGTCAGCTGCGTCGGCGAGACCAGGTTCTGGCGGGACATCCCGGAGCCGTCGACCTGACGGAGATTGTCGGTGTTCACGTTCAGCGAGTTCATGGCCTCCTTGACCGCCTCGGCGCCGGCGGAGAAGCTGCCCTCGCCGCCGGCCTCGCGGCCCATGGCCTTCAGGAAGGACTCGCCGAGCGAGTTGTTGGACAGCTTCATGAACGACACGACAAGCTCCGACATCGGCGCCGAGTCGTGGGCGGCCAGCGAGGCGGCGTCGTCCGGGGTCGCCTCGCCCTGCCGCACGTCGCCGGTCACCGTGACGCCGTTGGCCTCAAGCGCCTCGCGGAACACCGTGGCGGCGTAGCCGGTGGGGTTGGACACGGACATGGCCCACACGTCCGCCTCGCCGTCGGCCGGGATCTGTCCGGAGACGCTGAACTCGTTGGATCCCAGCGGCCGGTTGACGTCGACGGAGAGCTCGCCGCCCGCCGCGCCGGTGGTGGCGCTGTTGTCGACCGTGATGTGAGCGGTCTCCGGCGTGACCGTCACCTTCGCCTCGTCGCCTTCGGAGGCGCCGGGCTCGACGGTGATGTTCACGCTGCCGGCGTTGAAGTCCCCGTCGGCGGCGACGTTCAGCGCGGAAGTTTCGGGGGCGTAGTAGTAGGGAAGGTCGTCCCATCCCCATTCGGTGCCGAGACGAACGGCGTCGTACGCGGTGTCGTCGGCGACCAAGTCGCCCTCGACCGTCGTGACTCCGGCGTCTGCGATCTGCTTGGCGAGGGCGTTGTAGTCCTCGGCCAGCATGCTCGGGTCGCCGGTGCCGCGCAGAAACAGGTCGCCGCCGAGAACGCCGCCGGACGGCTCCGCGGCGGAAGCGGCGTCGGTCTTGAACGTGTAGTCGCCGCCGAGCACGGACATTGCGGCGGCGGAAGTCTGGATTTTGTTGTTGGAGGCGGGAATCGCCCGCGAGTCTCCGTCGTGGTTGTAGATGACGTCGCCGG
>JBOGDN010000085.1:0-3152 GCA_050742995.1 Stackebrandtia sp.
TCCCTGCTGAAAGAGGTTTACAACCCGAAGGCCTTCATCCCTCACGCGGCGTCGCTGCGTCAGGCTTTCGCCCATTGCGCAATATTCCCCACTGCTGCCTCCCGTAGGAGTCTGGGCCGTGTCTCAGTCCCAGTGTGGCCGGTCGCCCTCTCAGGCCGGCTACCCGTCAAAGCCTCGGTGAGCCGTCACCCCACCGACTAGCTGATAGACCGCGAGCCCATCCCAAACCGCAAAAGCTTTCCACCACCCCCCATGCAGGGAACAGTAGTATCCGGTATTAGACCCCGTTTCCGAGGCTTATCCCAAAGTCCAGGGCAGGTTGCTCACGTGTTACTCACCCGTTCGCCACTCGAGCACCCCCAAAGGGGCCTTTCCGTTCGACTTGCATGTGTGAAGCACGCCGCCAGCGTTCGTCCTGAGCCAGGATCAAACTCTCCAACAAAAACCTGTGAAAAGAAGACCCCGACCAAAAAAATGGTCAAGGAATCAAACAAAAACATCGAACCTCATCGCCACAACCAACACGATCGCGACTCAAACGAGGCCCACACACTGACCATCACAAAAACACCCTGTTGAGTTCTCAAAAAACACACCCACACCACGATCAGCCGACCATCTAGGTCGATAACCCTTGGTGAAGCGCAACCCTCATAGCCTACCAGGCTCGTTTTCGCGTCTTCCGGGGGGTCTGGGACCGTCCGGAGAGCAGCTGAGAACCTGCTTTGCTCTTAAGGAATCCCACAGATTTCCAGGACGCGGCCCGTCTCTCCTCGGCTGCTCGCCGAGGTGACGTTCCTGCCTTTCCGGTTTCCCGTGGGCAAGAGAAAAGATACGCCTTACGTCCCACAGGCCCCAAAGCGGGGGTATGTGCTCGCCGTCACACTAGCTTTTTCGCAGGTCAAGACGGATCTGGACCCGATTCGGGTCCCGTACCGCGACGTGCGCGCCGTTGCGAGAGCCGGTCGGCGGCCTTCGGCCGTGTGTCGTCGTCCGCGAGCCGCGAGTCGGTGCCGCGCGGTCCCACCGCGGCCGCGACCGCCGGATCGGTCGGCTGCCACTCGAACTCGCGGTCGCCGATGCGCACCAGGCATCCCGGCACGGCGCCGGCCTTCGCCAACGCCGCCTCGACTCCCAGACGGGCAAGCCGGTCGGCGAGGTATCCCACCGCCTCCTCGTTGTCGAAGGTCGTCTGTCGCACCCAGCGTTCCGGCTTGGCGCCGGTGACCGTGAACGTGGCGACGGCGCCAGCCGGAGCCGCGTCGGACGACACAGCGTCGTCGCCTTCTCGGATCACGTCAAACTCGCTGTCGTCGGCGGCCTTGGGACGCAAGACGACGCGGGTCGGCTCCGGCGCCGGGCGCGAGGCGCGGTCGGCCTCGACCGCCTCGGCCAGCGCGTACTCCAGCGTGGAAAGCCCGCGACGGGCGACGGCGCTGACCTCGAAGACCGGCCAGCCGCGCGCTTCGATGTCGGGTCGCACCAGCTCCGCCAGCTCCTGCGCCTCGGGCACGTCCACCTTGTTGAGCACCACGACCCGCGGCCGCTCGGCAAGTCCCCCGTACTCCGCCAGCTCGTGTTCGAGCGCGTCGATGTCCGAGACGGGGTCGCGTCCCGGCTCCAAGGTCGCGCAGTCGACGACGTGGGCCAGGACGGAGCAGCGCTCGATGTGACGCAGGAACTCAAGGCCCAGCCCCTTGCCGCCGGCCGCGCCGGGGATCAGTCCGGGGACGTCGGCGATGGTGAACGCCGTTTCGCCCGCGGCGACGACTCCGAGGTTCGGCACAAGCGTGGTGAACGGATAGTCGGCGATCTTGGGGCGGGCGGCCGACATGGCGGCGATGAGCGAGGACTTGCCCGCCGAGGGGAATCCGACCAGGCCGACGTCGGCGACGCTCTTCAGCTCCAGGACCGCCTCGAGGGCTTCGCCGGGTTCGCCGAGCTCGGCGAACCCGGGGGCCTTGCGTTTGGCGCTCGCCAGCGAGGCGTTGCCGCGCCCGCCGCGTCCGCCCCGCGCCAGCACCACGCTGGTGCCCACGCCGACCAGGTCGGCGACGACCTCGCCGCCGGCGCTGTGCACCACCGTGCCGTCGGGCACCTTCAGGGTGAGCGTGGCGCCGTTGGCGCCGTCGCAGTTGCCGCCCTTGCCTCCCTTGCCGTTGCCGGCCTTGGCGTGCGGCCGGAAGTGGAAGTCGAGCAGGGTGTGCACGCCCGCGTCCACCACGAGCACGACGTCGCCGCCGTGCCCGCCGGCGCCGCCGTCCGGCCCGCCGAAGGGCTTGAACTTCTCTCGGTGCACCGAGGCGCAGCCGTGGCCGCCCGTCCCGGCCTGCGCATGGAGCACCACACGGTCGACGAACGAACTCACACGAACTCCCTAAAAACGAAACGGACCCGGGAGCGCAGTGGCTCCCAGGTCCGCGGTAAAGCTAAGCCTGACGCGCTACTCAGGGGTGACGATGCTGACGATCTTGCGGCCGCGTCGCTCGCCGAATTTGACGGCGCCGGGAGCCAGCGCGAACAGCGTGTCGTCCTTGCCGCGGCCGACCTGGTCGCCGGGGTGGAACTTGGTGCCGCGCTGGCGGATGATGATCTCGCCGGCGTTGACGCGCTG
Organism: Stackebrandtia sp.; assembly: GCA_050742995.1. Lineage (GTDB taxonomy): Bacteria > Actinomycetota > Actinomycetes > Mycobacteriales > Micromonosporaceae > Stackebrandtia. Next base: position 2,615 of record JBOGDN010000085.1, read on the forward strand.
CCCGCCGAAACGCTTCACACCCAGGAACTGGGCGTTGGAGTCACGGCCGTTGCGCGAGCTGGAAGCGCCTTTTTTATGAGCCATGGTCTCCCCTACTTTCCGATCTTGATGCCGGTGACCTTGACCCGAGTCAGCGGCTGGCGGTGGCCCTGCCGCTTGTGGTAACCGGTCTTGTTCTTGAACTTGTGGATCTTGATCTTGGGGCCCTTGAGGTGGTCGACGACCTCGCCGCTCACCGAAGCTTTGGCCAGCTTCTTGGCGTCGGCGGTGACTTTGCCGTCGTCGACGAGGAGGACCGCGGGCAGCTCGACGGCGCCGCCAGGCTCGCCCACGAGCTTCTCCACCTCGAGGACGTCCCCTTCGGCGACCTTGTATTGCTTGCCGCCGGTTTTGACGATCGCGTACATCTCGACGCAGGTCTCCTCGGTTGACTCTGTGCTTTCGGGTTCGGCTTCGGCTTGCGCCGTCGCCGGGGAGTTTGCCTGACACCTAGAGATTCAGGCCATCGACCAAACTACGTCATCGCCGGACTCCACGC
>JBOGDN010000086.1:0-3366 GCA_050742995.1 Stackebrandtia sp.
GCCTGCCACTTGGAGGTCGTGGCAGACCTGCAGGCCCAATTCCCGGGTAGGTACGACCACCAGCGCCTGCGGGCGGCCGTCGGCCCCTTCGTGGGGTCCGGTCACGTGTTCGAGGATCGGCACGCCGAAGCCGAGGGTCTTGCCGGTGCCGGTGGGCGCCCGGCCGATAATGTCGTTGCCGCGCATCGCGATCGGGATCGCGTATTCCTGAATGGCAAAGGCTTGGGTGATGTTGGTAGCCGCCAGGGCCTCGACGGTCTCGGCGCGCACTCCCAGATCAGCGAAGCTAGGGCTGTCGGGGCGCACCGGCGGAGGCGGTGTATTGCCGGAGGTGGCGGTTTCGCCTGGGACGTCGCCCACAGGCGGGGCCACTTTGTCGGTGTTGCTTTGGCTTTGCAGTGTATTGTCCCTGTTTCGTGGCGCTATATATCGCCTAGAGTGTTGTCGCTGGCCAATGGTACGCGCTGAATGTCCAAATATCGACTACCGGTAGCCTGCCGCGTATGTCATCTCACTCCCACACCCCCTCTACGGAGTCAGTTGTCGCTCTGTTGGGCATGCTCGCCTACGGCGAATTGGTGGCATTCGATCGCATGGCCGCCGACGCGCGTCTCGCGCCTGATTTGTCGCGCCGGGCCAGGTTGGCGGCGATGGCGGGGGTGGAGATCCAGAACTACGACCGCCTCGCGGCCAGGATCAAGGAGCTGGGAACCGATCCGGAGTCGGCGATGCGGCCATTTGTGGAGGCCGTCACCGCATTCCACGACTCCACCGCACCACGCGATTACCTGGAGGGCCTGGTCAAGGCCTACGTCGGGGACGGAATTGCCGACGACTTCTTTCGCGAGGTCGCCGTATTGCTCGCGCCGGCCGACCGGGACCTGGTGCTCGAGGTGCTGCACAACGCCGACAACGCGGAATTCGCGGTGTCGGAAATCACCGCCGCCCTGGAGGCCGACCCGGCGATGACGGGACGCCTCGCGCTGTGGGCCCGCCGCCTGACCGGCGAGGCGTTGAGCCAGGCGCAGCGCGTCGCCGCCGACCACGACTCCCTGACGATGCTCATCATCGAGGGGACGGGCGACTTGGCAAAGGTCGGAGAACTGATCAAACGCCTGATGCAGGCCCACTCCGACCGCATGACGAGAGTCGGCCTGAGCACCTGAAGCGGCGACGTCGCCGGGTGCGTGGCATACGCCGATCTCGGCGGCCGATTCCGATCCGGCACGTTGCCGATTTCCGGACGCTCCCTCAGCCTTCTTGGAGTTTGGCGCGGATTTGATCGGCTTCGGGGTTGCCGAGGTCGTCAAGGATCCCGACGGCTTCCCGCCAGGCGTCGTGTGCGTCGGCGAGGTCGCCGGCGCCGCGATACGCGTCCCCGAGGCGGCCGAGCGTAATGGCCTTGGAATAACGATCGTCGATGCGGTGGCATAGGTCGAGTGCGTTTTGGTAACAGGTGATCGCCTGCCGGTGGCGCCCGAGCCGGTGATGGGCGAAGCCCAGACTGTCCCAGCTGGCGGCCTGCCCGTAGAGGTCGTCGACGTCTTGCTGAATGGCCACCGCCTGTTCGCAGTAAACGAGCGTCCGCCGGAAGTCGCCGAGCAGCGCGTGGTGCCAGCCGATGGAGTTGAGCTCTCTTGCCTGGCCGAACCGGTGGCCGACGGCTCGGTACAGGTTGTGGGCCTGCCAATCGTGGACCAGGGCGTCCCGGAAGCGTTCCTGCCGATCAAGCAGCAATCCCAGGATGTGGTGCGCTAGCGCCGCTCCACGCTGATGGCCGACGTTTTCGAAAATGTCCAGGGCTCGCCGACCGAGATCGAACGCCTCGTCGATGCGGCGCAGTCGCAGGTGGGAGGTTGCCAGGTGAAGACATGTGTATGCCTCGCCGGTTCGGTCGCCGAGGCGCTGTGCGGCGCGCAGCGCGGTTTCCTGAGTTGGCAGCCAGTCGCGCCAAAGGCCCTGCCTGTCGTAGAAGGTCCCCGTGATCAAGCTCAATTGCCAGGCGTGGCGGTCGAATCCGGCGTCGACCGCTCGGTGGACGGACGCCTTCAGCGCCGTGCACTCGGCTTTGAACCAGTCGAGGGCGTGTTCCCGGTCGGTCGGCAGTTCGGGTGTGACGCCCGGACACGGCTCCGGCAGCTCGACGCGGTCGCGGTGCGGGATGAGCAGCAGGTCCATCGCATAGGCGCTGTGCAGGTAGTGGTCGAGCATCCGGCGGCGGGCTTCGTGACGGTTGTCGTCGCTGTCATGTTCGTGTGCCAGCTCGTCGGCGTACACGCGCAGCAGATCGTGGAAGGCATACCGGTGGTAGTTGTGTTCGCCGATCAGATGCAGGCGCGACAGCTCCGCCAGCAGCGGGGTGACTTTTTTGATCGGGACGCCGGCCGCACTTGCCGCCGCGGGGGCGGCGACGTCCGGTCCGGGGTGCAGACTCAGCAGCCGGAACAGCCTGGACGCGTCAGGGCTGAGCGCACGGTACGACCAGGAGAACACGTTTCGCAGGTCGGTGACTTTGTCGCCCCCGCTGAGCGTGTCGAGTCGGTGCTCGGCGCGGGAGAGCTGGTTCGCCAACTCGGCGAGCGGGAAGTCGGGGCGGGCGGCGACGCGAGCCGCCACGACGGCCAGCGCCAAGGGCAGACCGGCGCAGACGTCGATGATCTCGTCGACGGCTGCGGGTTCGGCGAGCACCCGGTCGGCTCCGATACGGAGGCTGAGCAGTTCGCGGGCTTCGGCGTCGCCCATCAGGTCAAGTGTCAGCGGTCGAGCGGCGTCGGCGACGAGAAGACCGGGTATGCGGTTGCGGCTGGTGACCAACGCCAGGCACGCAGGCGCACCTGGAAGGAGGATGCGCACTTGATCGACGTCACGGGCGTTGTCTAGGACGATCAGCATTCGGCGCTCGGCCAGGAGGCTGCGGTACAGCGCGGCCTGCGCCTGAACGCCGGCGGGAACGCGCTCCGGCGAGACTCCCAGCGCGTCCAGGAATTCTCGTACGGTTTCGGCCGGGTTCGCCGCCTCGCCGCTTGGGTCGAATCCGCGTAGGTCGGCATACAGCTGACCGTCGGTGAACTTGTCGGCGACTCGGTGCGCCCAGTGCATCGCCAGCGTGCTTTTTCCCACGCCCGCGTCGCCCGCGAGGGCGACGATCACCGCCGCGGTGGACGACGGGTCATGTCCTTCCACCATGATTCGGTCCAGCTGGTCCAGGTACGCGTCCCGACCGACGAATCCGGCGATGTCGGCCGGAAGCTGGGCTGGTCTGGGCGGTCGGGGTCTGTCCGACTCGGCGTCAGGCAGCACCTCGTCAGGTACGGACACCTGCTGACGCAGTACCCGAAGATGTCCCCGGGCGAGCCCGGCGCCGGG
>JBOGDN010000087.1:0-2105 GCA_050742995.1 Stackebrandtia sp.
GCCAGGCGGTCGGCCTCGGCGATCTTGTCTTCCACCCGTGCCGGATCCAGCTCGGCGGCCAGGGCCTCGCCCAGCGGCGCGATCGCCGCGGCCATGCCGGTCTCCATGCGCTCGTAAAGGTCCTCCGCACGCGCCAGCGCCCCCTCCAGGCCGGGCGCGGCGCGGCGCAGCTGGCGTTGGCGTTTGGCCGCGGACTGGCAGTCCCCGCTGTCGCAGTATTGGCGGGGTCGTCCCCGCCCCTGCTGCTGCGGCAGCGGTGTGCCGCAGCGTTTGCACATAGTCGGCGTTTTCACGCTGTCCAGCATAAACTATTTTCTGGTTTTCTGTTATATAAAAATAAAAAATAAGAAAAAGAAGTCTTCGGCGCGTCGAGAGCAACTCACGAGAAGCGCCGTTCCAGCAACTAATATGCTGTCGGGATGTCCCGCGGACTCGACGTCTTCGATTTCAACCCGGCCCGCGAGGCGTCCCTTCCGGCCGCCGACGCCTACCGGGCGTACCTCGACTCGCTGACCCACCCGACCTCGCGCAGGGAGATGGCCGCCTGCCTCGACCGCATCGCGCGGCTTTCCACCGACGGCGCCGCCGACACCGGACAACACCAGCCGTGGCACCTGCTGGAGTACAAACACACCTCGGCGATCAAAGCGCTGCTGTGCCGCCAGGGATGGTCGCCGGCCTACGTCAACAAGCACCTGTCGGCGCTGCGCCGAGTCCTGGAGGAAGCCTGGAAGCTGGGGCTGATGTCCCTGGACGCCAAACAGCGGGCCTGCCAAGTCGAAGACCTCAAACGAGTCCGCATGCCCGCCGGGCGCCACGTCGCCGCCGAAGACGTCGCCGCGGTGCTGGCGGCCTGCGACGCCGACGACTCCCCCGCAGGCGCGCGAGACGCCGCGATCATCGCGGCGCTGTATTCCACGGGGTGCCGAAGAGCCGAGGTCGCGGCCTTGAACTTTACCGATTATGACCCTGGAGAGCGATCCCTGACCGTGCTGGGCAAACGCGACAAGCAACGCCTGGTGCACCTCAACCCGGCCGCCGACGCCAGGCTGGCCATATGGCTGGCCGTGCGCGGCGGCGCCCCCGGCGCCTTGTTCTCCCCCGTCAGCAAGGCCGGACGCATCCGCATGCGGCAAGGCCTGCCGGCGTCGATGTCAGGCCAGGCCGTCGCCCAGATGCTCGCCCGGCGCCTGCGCGGCGCGGGACTGGCCGAGGCCACCCCCCACGACTTCCGCCGCACCTTCATCGGCGAGATGCTCGACGCCGGAGTCGACCTGGCCACCACTCAAGAAATCGTCGGCCACGACTCCCCGGCGACCACCGTGCGCTACGACCGCCGCCCCGTGCGGCGCCGCCGCGAAGCCGTGGACCGGCTGCGACTGCCTGAAGTCGAAAAACCGGCCTGAGGCGCCCGCGGCACGTCGCACATCGTGTCCGTGTCGGCGAGCGCGGCGGCGTTGATAATTGGACTGCGGAAAACGGTCCGGGGGAAAGATCGCCCGGGCAAAGAGCAACCGCAGGACGCGTTTGGGCCGTCTGTATGAGTACGAGCCCGTCGGCGGGGCCCTAGGCGGCCGCGTGGCGCCGGTTCCCGACGGATGGGAGCATCACGACATGATCCTCAGCACAACCGGACAAACCGTCGCAGTTCCGGTCCCTTTGGCCGAGGCCTACCGGTGCGAGTTCGGCGACTACGGACGCGCCTGGGTCGCCGCGCTGCCGACCCTTGCCGACGACTGCCTGAAAAGGTGGCGGCTGCGCCTGGACGGGCCCGCCACCCACGGCGCCGTGGCGTTGGTGCTGCCGGTGCGACGCGCCGACGACGCCCCGGCGGTGCTCAAACTGCAGCCGGTCGACGAGGAGACCTGCGGCGAGCCGATCGCGCTGCGCGCCTGGGACGGCGACGGCGCGGTGCGCTTGCTCGAACACGACCCCGGCTCCGGGGCGATGCTGCTGGAGTCGCTGGACGCGCAGCGCCCGCTGTCGAGCCTCGCCGAAACCGCCGCCGTGGAAATCCTGTCGCACTTGTTGGCGCGACTGTCGGCGCGACCGGCCCCCGCGGGTCTGCGTCGACTCGGCGACGTCGCCGCGCGCCTCCTCCAAGA
>JBOGDN010000088.1:0-5240 GCA_050742995.1 Stackebrandtia sp.
GGGCGCCTGCTCGCGCGAATGCCACGCCGCCTGCTCGCCGGGCGAGGCGTATCCGCGGTCGTTCGGCTGGAACTGCGAGCCGTATCCCTGCTCCTCGGCCGGGAACTGCTCGGGGACCGTGGGGTCGCCGGAGGCCAGCTGCGCGACGTACCAGGCCGGCAGGTAACCCTCGATGGGCATGCCCGGGTTCACCGCGAGCCACCAGTCCGGATCGGGCCACATGTCGGCCAGCGAGGTGAAGCGCACCAGCCGATACTGACCGGCGTGGCCGCGCAGGCAGCTGCGCAGCGCGTCCTCAGAGGTGAACGCCAGCACGTGGGTGCGGTCGTCGGTGGCCCATGTCGCCCAGGTCGCGGGCTCGTTCGGGGTGCCTTCGCCGGACAAGGGCAGCAACAGCTCGGCTCGAGCCAAGAGCTGGAAGTACTCTTCGCGGTTTCCGGCTCGCAACGCGTCGCGCATGCGTTGTTCGAGGTCGGCGGCCGGCTCCCACATCGGCGTCACGCTCATCTCCTGGTGGGGTGGTGTGACCCCCTGGGCAGTTCCAGTTGGCCACGCTAGCCCGTGCGGGCCGCCAACACATCGGCGGATCGGACTAGATAACAGTTGAACACGGTATCCGATACGCCACGCGCCGAGCAATATCCGATCTCGATCGTCGGACCCGCCGGAGTTTACGGTTGACGCCGATCCTAGTCGCCGTGAAGCCGTCGACGTACCCTAAACGGCGTGACTTTGCAGGCCGGGCGTGCCGAAACTCCGCTGGCGTTGACTCGCCGCGCCCGGCGCACGGCGCGCGTCCTTGCCGAAACCCACCCCGACGCGCACTGCGAACTGGACTACGAGACGCCGTTCCAGCTGGCCGTGGCGACGATCCTGTCGGCACAGTGCACCGACGTGCGAGTCAACATGACCACCCCCGCGCTGTTCGCCAAGTTCGGCGACGCCGCCTCCATGGCCGCGGCCGACCCGGCCGAAGTCGAGGATCTGATCCGGTCCATCGGGTTTCACCGCAACAAGACGATCTCGCTGCTCGGTTTGGCCGCGGGGCTGCTGGAGCGCCACGGCGGCGAGGTGCCCGACACCCTCGACTCGCTTGTCAAACTGCCGGGGATCGGACGCAAGACCGCCAACGTCATCCTCGGCAACGCCTTCGGCGTCCCCGGAATCACCGTGGACACCCACATGGCGCGGCTGGTGCGCCGTTTCGGGTGGACCCAGGACACCGACCCCGTCAAGATCGAGCGCGTCGTGGCCGACCTGCTGCCGCGCGAGGACTGGACGATGTTCTCTCACCGGGTGATCTTCCACGGCCGTCGCGTCTGCCAGGCCCGCAAGCCCGCCTGCGGCGCGTGCACGCTGGCCAAGCTGTGCCCCTCCTTCGGCGACGGCCCGACCGACCCGGCCGGCGCCGAGAAACTGCTGAAGGGCCCGCGCGTCGCCGAGCTGACCGCCGCGGCGCGGAAGGCGCGCGCATGATCAAACCGGTTGCGGCGCTGCTGAGCGTCGCGCTCGTCGCCGGCTGCGCCGGAGGCGACGGCGACGCCGAAGACGAATCGGCGCCGCAGTGGAGCGTGGAGTGTCCCGACGTCGCCGGCGACGTCGCGGCGGAGGACTTCGCCGACATGACGCTGCCCTGCCTGGTCGGAGACGACGACTACGACGTGGGCGCCGTGGACGGGCGTCCGGTGCTGATCACGCTGTGGGCGTCGTGGTGCGTGCCCTGCCGCGACGAGGCGCCGCAGGTGCAGCGGTTCCACGAGGAGATGGGCGACGAGGTCGTCGTGATCGGCGTGGCCACGCAGGACGACGAGGACAAGGCGCGCTACTTCGCCGAGGACTTCGGGTTCACGTTCCCGTCGGTGTTCGACGAACGCGGGCAGGTGCTGCACTCGCAGAGTCTGACCGCGCTGCCGGCCACGTTCCTGGTGGACGCCGACGGCCGGACCGTCGAGACGTTCGCCGAAACCGGGCTGACCTACGACGACCTCGCCGCGGCGGCATCCGAGCATTTCGGAGTCACGCCGTGACCGCGCGCCCGATCGCCGACGTCCCGCTGCCGCAGTGGTGGGATCCGCTGGCCGTGCGCGCCGCGTCCGTGGACGCGCGCGACATCACGCGTTTCCTGCCGCCCGACGGCCGCGGCACGTCCTCGGCGGTGCTGATCCTGCTCGGCGAGGACGTCGAGGGCCCCGACGTGCTCGTCATGCAGCGCGCCGACACGCTGCGACACCACGCCGGCCAGGTGAGCTTCCCCGGCGGCGTGGCCGAGCCGCACGACGCCGACCCCGCCGCGACCGCGCTGCGCGAAACGGAGGAGGAGGTCGGCCTCAATCCCGACAGCGCGACCGTGGTGACCACGCTGCCGGAGCTGTGGATCCCGATCACCGGCTACAGGGTGACCCCGGTGCTGGCGTGGTGGCACGCGCCGCACCCGGTGTCGGCGCTTGACCCCGGCGAGGTGGCCGCGGTGTCGCGGCTGCCCGTGCGCGACCTTGCCGACCCCGTCAACCGCCTGCGCGTGCGCCACCCCAGCGGCTACATCGGCCCCGCGTTCCGCCTCGACGGCCTGCTCATCTGGGGATTCACCGCCGGAGTCGTGGCGACGATGCTGCGCCTTGGCGGCTGGGAACGCCCCTGGGACCGCGAGCGCGTCCTCGAAGTCAGCTGAGGCTTTTGCCGCGTTACGTTCACAGGATGCAGGCGACTCCGGAGCAAGTCCCCGCTCCCCTCGACGGCCCGGGCGTCGAGGTCGGCGATCCGCGCGAACTCCTCGTGGGCTACCTCGAGTGGTATCGCGACGCGTTGACGCGGAAGATCGACGGGCTGTCCGACGCGCAGCTGCGCGCGCCGGTCGAGCCGCTGGGGTGGTCGCCGCTCGGCCTGATTCAACACCTGGGATGGGTCGAACGCCGGTGGATGCGCTGGGGCTTCGCCGCCGAAGACGTCCTCGCCTATCCGTCCGGCGGCGACGAAGCCGAATGGGCCGTCCCCGCCGAGCAGCCCGCCGCACACGTTATGACCGCCTACCGCGCTGAGGTGGACCGCACGCGGGCCTTGACGGCCGGCGCCGCCCTGACCGACAAGGCCCGCCTCGGCGGCCGATTCCAGGCCCCCGACCAAGCCCCTTCTCTCGGACGGATCCTGTTCCACCTGCTCCAGGAGTACGCACGCCACGTCGGCCAGCTCGACATCGCTCGACAGCTCATCGACGGCCAGACGGGCGAGTAACGCGGCCGCTTCGCGGCATATGCTCGTCGTGTGGCGCAAAGCAAGGCCAAAGACGTCGACGGGTATCTGGCCGAGGCGTCGCCGGAACGCAGGGCAGCCTTGGCCGGGCTGCGGCAGGCGTGTCTCACGGAGCTGAAGGGCTTCAAGGAGGTCATGGCCTACGGGATGCCCGCGTATGAACGCGACGGCGCCGGCGAGATCGCCTTCGCCAATCAGAAGCAGTACATCTCCTTCTATCTCATGCGAAGCGACGTGCGCGAGGCGTTCGCCGAGCGGCTGGCCGGCCACGACATGGGCAAGGGTTGTCTGCGCTTCCGCAAGCCGGAGGACGTCGATCTCGATCTGGTGCGAGACCTGCTGCGGGCCGTCGCGGCCGAGCCGGGCAAGATCTGCTGACTGCGCACGTGTAAGCGCGGCGTCGCGGCACGGGCGTTCTCGTGTGAAGCGCCAGGCCGGGTCAGGCCTTCGGCTTTGACTTTTTGAACGCGCCGAAGATCGCGACCCCCACTCCGCCGACGATCGCGGCCAGAGCGCCGATGTTGTCCCACTGCGGCCCGCTCTCCGCTTCCGCGACTCGCTCCCAGCTTTCGATCGAGACCGGGCAGTCCTTTTCCTCGTCGTAGAAGCCCGACGTCACGTTGGGATCCTCGGCGCACTCCGTCTCAGGGCCGGGCTCCCATACGGCCAGGACTATTCCGGCCGCGATCAGCACCGCGGCGAGCGCGAACAGCTTCAGTTTTGTCGTCATGTTCTTCCCTGGAGTGATTGCACAGCGTCAACGGCTGCGGAGCCCAGGTGAGAGTACAGCGGGCGCGCTGCGCCGGCATCCGCGAGACGCCGGTTCGCCGCGCTTGTCGGCGTTGCACGAGGTGGCGCCCGCCCGACAGGCGCACGGGGCGGGAAACGGGATGGAACGCGGTACGGCGGCGAGGCTTCGGGCGGTTCGCCGTCTGCCGAGCGTTCAGTCGACCGCCGCACGCGCGGCTCACCTTGATGTGACAACCTGACTGGCGTGTCTGAGCCGTACAACGACGAGGTTGTCGAGTCCGCAGAACTGTTCGACCGCGCCCGTCGCGTCATCCCCGGCGGCGTCAACTCCCCGGTTCGCGCTTTCAAGAGCGTCGGCGGCACTCCGCGGTTCATGGTCCGCGGCGCCGGCTGTCACGTCTACGACGCCGACGGCCGCGAGTACGTCGATCTGGTGAATTCGTGGGGGCCGCTGATTCTGGGCCACGCGCATCCGGCGGTGGTCGCCGCGGTGACCGACGCGGCGGCCGACGGCACCAGCTTCGGGACGCCCACGCCCGGGGAGGTCGCGCTGGCCGAGGAGATCGTGGCGCGCACCCCTGTGGAGTCGGTGCGGCTGGTCAACTCGGGCACCGAGGCGACCATGAGCGCGCTGCGGCTGGCCCGCGCGGCGACCGGCCGCGATCTGGTGGTCAAGTTCGCCGGCTGCTATCACGGCCACGTCGACTCGCTGCTGGCGTCGGCCGGCTCCGGGGTGGCCACGCTGGGGCTGCCGGACTCCCCCGGCGTGCCGGCCGCGACGACCGCCGCCACGCTGGTGCTGCCTTATAACGACGTCGCCGCCGTCAACGACGCCTTCGACCGTCACGGCGACGAGATCGCCTGCGTCATCACCGAGGCCGTCCCCGGCAACATGGGCGTGGTCGCGCCGCGCGACTCCTTCAACGCCCTCCTCTATCAACAGTGCCGCCAGCACGGGGCGCTGCTGATCCAAGACGAGGTGATGACCGGCTTCCGCGTCAGCCGCCAGGGCGCGGCCCACCCCGCCGACTTGTACACCTACGGCAAGGTCATGGGCGGCGGGCTCCCGGCGGCGGCGTTCGGCGGCCGCGCCGACCTCATGGAGCTGCTCGCGCCGACCGGCGCGGTGTACCAGGCCGGCACTCTTTCCGGCAATCCGCTGGCCTGCGCGGCGGGCCTGGCCACGCTGCGGCAGTGCACCGACGAGGTGTACAGCAAGCTCAACGAGACGTCCAAGCACCTGC
>JBOGDN010000089.1:0-3921 GCA_050742995.1 Stackebrandtia sp.
CGATCCGGGGGCCGCCGCCGGCCCCGGCGAAGACCGGCAGGCGTCCGTCGGCGACGCGCACGGCTGCGGCGACCACGCTGCGGTGCTCCTCGAACGAAAGCGCGGTGAACTCGCCGGTGCCGCAGGCCGTGAACAGCGCGTCGGGGCCGGCGTCGATCTGTTGGGCGACGTGGTCGGCGAAGACGTCCAGATCCACCTCGTCGTCGGGGCGAAACGGCGTCAACGGAAACGAGATCAGCCCGTCGAAACGCATAGCTGCTCCCCGTCTATATATCTGGACAGAATCTCGTATTATGTACGACGTGCAGAAACACGATAACATTCGCGACGCGAACAACTCGCCCGTCAAGTCCGCCGAGCGGACCGTCCGGATTCTGGAGACTCTCGCCGCCTCGCCGACGCGGCTCACCCTCGGACAGCTGCAGGACCAGCTGGGCTATCCGCGTTCCAGCCTGCACGCCCTGTTGCGCACGCTGCGGGAGCTGAAGTGGCTGGAGACCGACGCCGGCGACTCGGCCTACGGCGTCGGCCCGCACGCTTTGATGTCGGGAACGGCTTACCTGGACGGCGATCTCGCGCTGCCGTACGCGCAGGAGACCCTGGAAGACCTGCGGGCCGAGATCGGCTACACCATCCACTATGCCCGCTTGAGCGAGGCGCATGTGCTCTATCTGGCCACCCGCGAGTCGCGCAACTCGGTGCGCACGGTGCCGCGCGTCGGCCGCCGGCTCCCCGCGCACATCACCGCCCTCGGCCAGGCGATGCTTGCCCAGCTGACCGCCGAGGAGGTCGACGCGCGCCTGCCCGCCGAACTGGAGGCGTTCACCGACCGCACCATCACCTCGCGCGACGATCTGCACGTCGAGCTCGAGGCGGTGCGCGATCGCGGCTGGGCGTTCGAGCGCGAACAGGGCACCTCGGGCGTGGCCTGTGTATCCGTAGCCGTCGACTACCGAATCCCCGCCACCGACGCGGTGAGCTGCTCGATGCCGGCGCAGCTGGCCGACCCCGACGAAGTGAATCGGGTGGCCGTCGCGATCGGCGAACACACGAGAAAAATGGCAGCGACGTTGCGCCGCAACGGAATCCGGTTACGGCGACTCGGATCCGCCAAGCGGGGTATCGCACCAGAGGCCGCCGACTCGCGTCAGGTTCGGGTCTTTGTCCCAGTCGGGTTCGCCGTCGCGGGCGATCAGCTCGGCGGCGAAGGCTTCGGCGTCGTCTTGCGGGCGGAAGCCGATCTCTTCGCCGGCCGCCAGCGACCACCAGCGCCGGGTGTTGCGGCTGACGCCCCACACCGTGCGAAATCCCGGCGAGGGCGCCGAAAGCGAAGCCTCGACCAGGCGAGCGCCGTCGTCGGGCGACAGCCAGGTGGCCAGCGCACGCACCTCGCGCGGCCTGGGCGACCACGAGCCGATGCGCAGGCAGACGACGTCCATGCCGTACCTGTCGCAGTACAGGCGGCACGCGGCCTCGGCAGCTACTTTGGACCAGCCGTACATCGTGTCTGGTCGCGGCTCGGCGTCTCCGGCGAGTCCGTCCGGCCCGGCTTCGGCGCGGGCGTGAAAGCCGACGGCGTGGTTGGACGAGGCGTAGACGACCCGGCCGACCCCGGCGCGACGCGTCGCTTCGAGGACGCGGTGGGTTCCGGCGACGTTGACTCGCAGGACCTCGTCGAGACTGGACTCCCCGCTCAGCCCTCCCAGATGTACCACCGCGGCGACGTCGCGGCAGGCCGCGGTCATCGCGTGGAGGTCGTCGACGGATCCGACGACCGTCTCCTCGGCTCCGGCGTCGTCAAGCGGCGGCGGTTCGCGCACGTCGAGCAGCCGCAGCACCCGGTCCGGGCGGGCAAGCCGCGGACGCAGCATCGTGCCGACCTTGCCGGCGGCGCCGGTGACGAGAATGCGCTGTCTCATGAAGCTCTCCTGTGTGCGGTCGGTGTCAGTCCAGGGTGTAGCGAATCTCGTCGAGCGCGACGTCGTCGATTGTGAACTGCGACGCGGCGCCGTCGGCGCGGAACCCGAAGCGCTCGTAGAAGCGGCGTGCTCGCGGGTTGTCGACGAGCACCCACAGCCGGATCGGCGTGTATCCGCTGTCGCGAAGCCATCGCACGGCTTCCGTCATCAGCGCCAGCCCGGCGCCTCGGCTCCATTGTTCGGGGTCGACGTAGACGGCGCGGATCTCGCCTTCGTCGGTCAGCTCGCCGGGCTTCTGGTCGACGCGATACCGTCCGGCGTTGACGAAGCCGACGACGTTGCCGTCGAACTCCGCGACGAGCGTCGTGCGGTCGGGGCTCTGCTTCGCCAGGCGATGGATCAGGTGCCCGGCGGGCTGAGTCGACATGCCGTCGAGCATCGAAGCGGGAATGAGCCCCGCATACGTCTTGCGCCAGCCCGCCACGCGGGCGTTCGTGATCGCTTGAGCGTCTTCGGGAACTGCCTGGCGAACTCTCACCGGCCCATTGTCGCCGGGCGCACCGCGAGTATCCAGCGAATTCTCCTCGGCGTCAGACCTGCCGCGACTTCAGCGTGACCACGGTGACGTCGGACTCCGCGCCCACGCGCACCGGCGGCCCCCAGGCGCCGGCGCCGCGAGTGACGTACAGCTGCGTGTCGCCGTAGCGCTCCAGCCCGGCGACCGTCGGGTTGGTCGCGGCGACGACGTAGGTGAACGGCCACATCTGGCCGCCGTGGGTATGCCCGGACAGCTGCAGGTCGACGCCGTAGTCCGCGGCCTGGTCGACCTGCACCGGCTGGTGCGCCATGAGCACCGACGCGCGGGCGGGATCGCGGTCGCCGAGCGCGGCTTCGAAGTCCGGGCCCTGGACGCCGATGTCGTCGGCGGTGACGTCGTTGACGCCCGCCAGGTCGAAGCCGGGCAGCTCGGCGCGGGCGTTCTCCAGCGGCGTGACGCCGAGTTCGCGAATGTGGTCGAGCCACTCCTGCGTGTCGGTGTAGTACTCGTGGTTGCCGGTGACGAAGTACGCGCCGTGCCGCGCCGACAGCTCGGCGATCGGCTCGGCGGCCGGCCCAAGATCCTCCACTGTGCCGTCGACCAGATCGCCGACGATGGCTATCAGGTCGGGCTGGGCGCTGTTGACGACGTCCACGATCCGCTGGCAGTGGGCCTTGCCGCTGATCGCCCCGAGGTGGATGTCGCTGACGACGGCGATGCGGAACCCGTGCGCGTGCCGGGGCAGCTTGGTCAAGGGCACGTGGACCTCTTTGAGCGCCGGAGGGCTGAAAGCCGCCGACGCGCCGTAGCCGACGGTGGCCGCGGCGGCGGTCCCGACGACAAGCGCCGTCGACCGAGCCAGGAATCGCCTGCGCGTCTGCTCTCCGGCAAAGGAGTCCACGACGAGCGCGTCGTCCCTGGCCTCGGGTTCGGCATCGTCGCCCGCATCCCCGCCGCCGCCGACAGTCGCCGGAACGCGGGCGGATTCGCGCGCCGGCGCCGAAAGCCGCGCCGAGTCGCGCTTGCGCAGCAGGATCAGCGCGAGGGGGCGGATCAGCTCGGCGACGAGTGTCGCCAGCACCAGGTACATGAACAGCGCCAGCCAGAGGTACCCCGGCCAGGCCAATACTTGCTCCACTGTAAACGGCAGTTCGAGTCGGCCGGTGAAGAACGTCAGGACGGTGACGACGGGCAGCGTGACCGCGGCGATCGTGCCGAGTCGTCGCGGCCGGCCGCCGGCGACGGTGGTGTCGCGGACGAGCCGACGCCACAGGTAGTAGTGGCCCGCCGCGATCATGCCGAGGATCGCCAGCAGTACGACGATGAACCCCACCACGACCTGCCGTTTCTTTTGACGAATGGACCGGGCCCCCGCGGAGCCCGGCGAGTCCAGTATGTGCGGGCGCCCGCTGAGAAGGTACTGAGAGCGCCGCCCGCGACGTTCGCTTCAGCTCACGTCGGGCG
>JBOGDN010000090.1:0-1857 GCA_050742995.1 Stackebrandtia sp.
TCAGCAGCTCGGCGGCCTTGGCGCGGCCGACCAGCCGCGGAAGCGTGTAGCTGGCGCCGGTGTCGGCGGCGAGGCCGATGCCGGCGAACGCCAGGGTGAAGCGCGTGCGCGGTCCGCCCACTCGGAAGTCGGCGAGGAAAGCCAGGGACGCGCCGGCGCCAGCCGCCGCGCCGCGCACCGCGGCGACGACCGGCTTGTCCATTTCATACAGCAGACGCGCGATCGGATTGTAGTGATCGTCGACCGTGGACAGCGGCGCGTCGTTCGCCAGATTTCCGACGTGCTCGCGCAGATCCTGCCCCGCGCAGAAGGCCTTCTCGCCGGCGCCGGTCAGCAGGACCGCGCGGCACGACGCGTCGGCGGCCACCGCGGAAAGCGCCTCGCGCAAGGCCTCCTTCATGGGCACGTTCAAGGCGTTGTGCGCTTCGGGCCGGTTGAGGGTGACGACGGTCAGGCCGTCGGCGGCGGAGACGAGCACGGGATCAGACATGCGTGTTCTCATTTCTTTGCAGACAACGGTCGACGTAGCGGTCGGCGGCCGGCCGCAGCCGCGCCGCCTGGACGTCGAAGAACGCGGCCGCGCCGCCGCCGGCCCAGGAGTGCGGACACAGTTCGGGCGGCAGCTGCGGATCCGAGAACAGGAAGACGCGAAACGCGTGCACCAGGCGGAACCGCGCGGTGTACGCGACCTCGTCGGGAGTGCCCGCGCCGACCAGGCCGACGATCGGATCGAACTCGGCGACGAAGTCTCGGTAGCGTCCGGCCAGCTCGTCGACGTCCCACGCCTGACGCGCCAAGGCGGCGGTGTCGCCGCGATGCGCCGAGGAGAAACGCTCGTACTCGACTCCGGCCTCCTCGAACGCCGACGGCAGCTCCGAAGCCGCCCACGGCGACATCCACGCCCCCGCGGACAGCGGGCCGTAACCGTGGAAACGCAACGCCGCGGTCAGCTGGGAGCGGCGGCGTCGCTCGGCGGGAGGAGAGAACAGCACCACGTCCAGCCGACCGTCCCAGTCGCGTTGCCGGGTGCGGTAGATGCGGGCTCCGGCCTCGTCGAGGCGGTGCTCGGCGCGTGCGGTGAGCGCGTAGCCGCGCAGCCCGGCGACGTCGACGGCGACCAGCCAGCCCTGTTTGACCATTCGAGACACCGCCGTGCGCACCGCCGGCGCGCGAAAGCCCAGCGGCTCGAGTAGAGCGACGAGCGAGGCTATCGGTGCCATCCCCCCTCGCTGGCGCAGGTGATCGCCGTAGACGTCAAACAACGCCGAACGCGCGTGCATCAGGCGACGTCCGATCGACCGTGCCGACAGTGGCGCATGTGGCCGTCAACTCACTTTCCCGACGACGGCGCTGGCGACGCCATTTACCTCGATTATCTGTGCGAAACCTGATGGCAGTGTGACAAGAAAGCGCGAAAAATTCAAGCACGCGTCACACGGGAACCGGCCCGGTTTGGTGTTTCCGGTGCTCATCGGGGAAGATTGTTCGTCGGGTGTTTCGGAGCGTAGAGCCGAGGCCCCCAGATAATGTCCCACCCAGTAGCGC
Organism: Stackebrandtia sp.; assembly: GCA_050742995.1. GTDB lineage: Bacteria > Actinomycetota > Actinomycetes > Mycobacteriales > Micromonosporaceae > Stackebrandtia. The sequence goes on from JBOGDN010000090.1 coordinate 1,546, forward strand.
CGTATTACACGGCAGAGTCGAGGGGAGTCAACACATGGCGGCCATGAAGCCGCGGACAGGCGATGGTCCGATGGAGGTCACCAAGGAGGGCCGCGGCATCGTCATGCGGGTCCCGCTCGAAGGCGGAGGTCGACTGGTGGTCGAGATGACCCCTGAAGAAGCCGACACCCTCGCCCAGGAGCTGAAGAATCTCAACGGCTTAACGCTCGAGCGCTTTGGCGCTCGCATCACTTGGACCGGCCGGCGGAGAATCATCGAAAACCACCCCCTTCCGGAACAGAGGTTTCGGCGGCGAGTCGCCCGCCCGGCGGC
>JBOGDN010000091.1:0-7099 GCA_050742995.1 Stackebrandtia sp.
GTGCGGGATTTCCGTGGGTCACACTTCTCACCGTAGCCACGACCCCTGTCACGGCGCGCGTCATTTTCCGTCGACCGGCGGCGACCGCCCAGGTCCGAGACGTGGCCGATTTCATTATATGTCCATATAGATAGCGATCTGTCGCAAAGTCGCCACGCCAAGGCATTGACTATCGACGCGTATTCGACAAAGCTCATTTGAAGAGGCCGCCGAGTCCGGCGCCAGTGTGGCCTGAAGTGCCCCTTTTGTGCCCCTTTTGACACGACTGAAACATGAGCCGCGATTGCCGCGGCCGTCTTGTCGTGTCCTAATTGAAGAGAGGAGTCGCCGTGAGACGATCACGACGACGACAGGCGATAGCCGCGGGAGTGTCCGTCGGCCTCATAGCCTCGGCGATGTTCGCCGCCCCGGCCGGCGCCGACCCCGGCGTCGAATCCATGTCCCCGGACGAAGCGGTCGCCGCGAAGGCCCACCCCGACGTGACCGCCGCCGTCGACGAAGCAGGCGAAGCCGAGTTCTGGGTCAATCTGGACTCGGCGGCGGACCTGGACGCCTCCGGTCTGACCGACAAGGTCGCCAAGACCACTGAGGTCTACGAATCGCTTGTCGCACACGCCGACGCCACACAGGCCGGGCTGCGCGACCTGCTCGACGAAGCGGGAGCGCAGTACCAGACCTTCTGGATCGTCAACACCATCAAGGTCTCCGGCGACTCCGAACTGCTCGCCGACCTGGCCGTGCGCGTCGAGGTCGACTCGATCACCCCGGACGACGCGATCGAGTTCGAAGAGCCCGTCGACGAAGCCTCCGCCGACGCGGTCCCCGACGGCGTCGAGTGGGGCCTTGAGAACATCAACGCGCCTCAAACATGGAACGACTTCGGCGCCTTCGGAGACGACGTCCTCATCGCCAATATCGACACCGGAGTCGACTTCGACCACCCGGCGCTCGCGGACAAGTACCGCGGCGACAACGGCGACGGCACGTTCACGCACGACTACAACTACTACGACCCCGACGACCTGTGCGGTACGGGCGAGGAAACCTGCGTCACCCACAGTCACGGCACCCACACCATGGGCACCATGCTCGGCGACGACGGCGGCGACAACCAGATCGGCGTCGCCCCCAACGCCACGTGGATCACCGCGGTCGGCTGCGCACCGTCCCCGGTCGGCTGCACCGAGGCGGCGCTGCTTGGCAGCGGCCAGTTCATCCTCGCGCCAACCACACAGGACGGCGAAAACCCCGACCCGTCGCTCGCCCCGGACATCGTGAACAACTCCTGGGGCTCCACGGTCGACGACCCGTGGTACGAGGACATGGTCTCCGCCTGGAACGAGGCGGGGATCTTCTCGTCGTGGTCGGCCGGAAACAACGGCGAGGCCGGATGCTCCTCCGTCGGCGCACCGGGGATCTACTCCCACAGCTACTCCTCGGGCGCCTATGACGTGGACGACGAGATCGCGTACTTCTCCTCGCGCGGCCCCGGCCGCGACGGCGAGATCCAGCCGAACCTCGCCGCTCCCGGCGTGAACGTCCGCTCGGCGATCGACGGCGGCGGCTACGGCAGCTTGAGCGGCACCTCCATGGCGGCGCCTCACACCGCCGGAGTCGTGGCGCAGATGTGGTCGACGGCGCCGGCGCTGCGCGGCGACGTCGCAGCAACGTGGACGATTCTCAATCAGACCGCGAGAGACGCCGCCGACTCCGAATGCGGCGGAACCGCGGAGAACAACAACGTCTTCGGCGAGGGCCGTCTCGACTCGTATGCGGCCGTGGCCGCTTCGCCGCGGGACGGAGTCGGCGCGCTCAGCGGCGCCGTCACCTCGGGCGGCGACGCTCGGCGGGGCGCGGCGGTCGACGTCGAAGGAGGACTGTCCCGCAGCACCGTCTCCGGCGCCGACGGCGACTACGTCTTCTCCGCGTTGACCGCCGGCGACTATGAAGTCACCGTGGCCAAGTTCGGCTACGTCTCCGAGACGACCACCGTGACGGTGGTCGAAGGCGAGACCGTCGTCGCCGACTTCGACCTCGACGCGGCCCCCTCGGGGTCGGTCAGCGGGGTCGTCTCCGACGGCAGCGGACAGGGCTGGCCGCTCTACGCCGAGATCGACGTCGACGGCGTCGACATGTCGACGTTCACCGACCCGGTCACCGGCCAGTACGCCTTCGACCTGCCCGACGGCGAATACACGCTGAACGTCGACGCGGTCTATCCCGGCTACGACTCCACGTCCGCGGACGTAGAGACCGGCGCGGAGACGAACATCGAGCTGTCCGCGGACGCCGGAAGCTGTTCGGCGCCCGGATACGGCTACGACTACGCCGACGTCCCGCTGCGCCAGACCTTCGACGACAGCGCCCTTCCGGAAGGCTGGGAGATCGTCAACGACGGCGACGACACGCTGGAATGGTTCGACAATCCCAAGAACCGGGAGAACCTCACCGGCGGCGAGGGCGGCTTCGCCGTGGCCGACAGCGACGCGGCCGGCTCCGGCGGCGTGCACATGGTCACCGACCTGATCACCCCGCCGGTGAACATGACCAAGGCGGCCGACCCGGTGCTCAGCTTCGACAGCGATTACCGGCACACCGGCGGCAGCCGAGCGTCGGTGCTGGTCACCACCGACGGAGGCGAGATCTGGACCGAGCTGTGGTCCGCGGCCGCCAACCGTCGCGGCACGGCCGAGGAGATCGACCTGAGCTCCTACGCCGGCGCCACGAAGGTGCAGTTCAAGTTCCGCTTCGACGACGGAACCTCGTGGGCGTGGTGGTGGCAGCTTGACAACGTGCGCGTCGGCACGCCCGACTGCGTCGCCGACGGCGACAGCGGCCTGGTGGTCGGCAACGTCGTCGACGGCAACTCCGGCGGCGCGCTCAACGGCGCGACCGTCACAGACACCGCCACCGGCGCCAGCGCCGAAACTGCGGCCACGCCCGACGACGACAACGTCGCCGACGGGTTCTACTGGCTGCACACGACCCAGACCGGCGAGCACGACATCTCCGCGTCCCGCAACGGCTGGACCGACTCGGTTTCGGCCGTCGACGTCGTCGCGTCCGACACGGTGCGCGCCGACTTCACCCTCGGCGCGGGAAAGCTCGAAGCCGACCCCGACTCGGTGTCGGCTTACGTGTCGATGGGCGGCTCGTGGACCGAATCGGTCGAACTGACCAACACAGGCACCGCGCCGGTGACCGTCGAGACCGGAGAGACCGGCGGCGGATTCGAGCCGATGGGCGGTTCGGCGCAGGACACCCTGCTGCCGGAGCCGGCAAGCCCCGACCGCGTGGACGTCGCCGACGGCGGGTCGAACTTCTTCACCATGTCCCAGGCGGACACCGAGTGGACCACGCTCTCGGACTACCCGGAGCCGGCCTTCGACGTCGCAGGCGCGTATGACGACGGCGTCGCGTACTTCCTCGGCGGCGTAGGAGAAGAGGGCGCGATCGCAAGCGCCTACGCCTACGACGTCGACGAGGCACAGTGGTCGAGCATCGCCGACCTGCCCGAGGCGCTGATGCAGGCGCGGGCGGCGGTCGTCGACGGCAAGCTGTATGTGTTCGGCGGCTGGAACTCCGGCTCGACCTCGGCGGCGACCTATGTGTACGACATCGCCGCCGAAAGCTGGAGCGAGGCCGCGCCGGCCCCGTCCGGCCGCGCGGCCGCCGGTCACGGCGTCGTCGACGGTCAGATCTACATCGTGGGCGGCTGTCAGCAGTCGGCCGTCTGCGACCAGGGCGCCAACACCTGGCGGTACGACCCGTCGTCGGACGCCTGGGAGACGCTGGCCGAGTACCCGTCGAACGTCGCCCACGGCGCCTGCGGCGGCGTGGACGGACAGCTGATCTGCGCCGGCGGCGTCGCCGACTCCGGTCTGACCGCCACGTACGCCTACAACGCCGCGGCCGACTCCTGGGAACAGCGCGCCGACATGCCGCGCGACGTCTGGGGAATGGCCTCGGCGGCGGCGAACGGCATGCTGATCGTGTCCAACGGCGTAGTGGAGAACAACTCCGCGCTCACCAGTCAGACGCTGGGTTACGATCCGGCGGCCGACGAGTGGGTGAACCTGCCCGACTCTGGCTCGCAGCTGTACCGCACCAGCATGGCCTGCGGCGTGGTCAAGGCCGCCGGCCGCGACATCGGCAACAACCCCGTCGCCGACGCGGAGATGCTCGCCGGCTACGACGACTGCGGCGGCGCGGCCGCAGACGTGCCGTGGCTGTCGACGGACCTGGAAACGGTCGTTCTCGAGCCGGGCGAATCGGCGACTATGGAGGTCGCGGTCTCGGCCGAGACCGGCTCCGGCGTCGACCAACCCGGCGTCTACGACGCAAGGGTCGTCCTCGGAAACGACTCGCCCTACGGATCGACGTACGTCGACGTGACCATGACGGTCTCGCCGGATCCGAACTCGGGCAAGGCCTCGATCACGGTGTACGGCGCTCCACAGTGCTCCGCGTCGACGCTGCCCCTTGTCGGAGCGCAGGTGCAGCTGATGTCGAACCACGGCAAACGCTACGACCTGACGACCGACGGAGCCGGCCTCGCCGAGTACTGGGCGCCGGCAGGCAGCTACACGCTCATCGTCTCCAAGGACGGCTGGGCGGCCCAGGTGAAGTTCGTCGAACTGAAACGCGGCAGGCTCAACTCCTGGTCCTTCACCTTGGACAAGTTGGGCTGCGCCGGCGGCTACGTGAACGACGGAACGCAGGTGCCGTAGTTCCGAGACCATGAAAATTCAACGCCGTCCCCGCCGTCCACACGGCGGGGACGGCCCGGCGTGAACGGTCTGTCTGGGGCGCGGCACTTTCGGTTCGCGGCGGTTCCCCCGTCCGGACATTAGTCCGTTGCGGCGGCAGACAACTCGCCCCCTAAGGGCGATTTACCCGCTATGTCGGTTTTGGGGGCCTAGACAGAATCGCTTGACGTGGGCCACACTGACCGAGATCGAACCGTAAAGATGCGGCGACGATTCGGCCTCACATCGGTAAGAGCCCCATAACGAAATGGCCGAGCGCTCCCGCTCGAGGTGTGAAATGACGCGAGGCGAAGACTTGCTGCAAGATGCAATGCGACAGCTTGACGGCTGGAGCTCCCACCCCACACGCATCAGCCGGACCTTGGCGATAGACGAAAGTCAACACGCCGACTTGACCGAGCGAATAAAGATCTACGCGGACACGCTGCGGCTGCGCCCCGATGTCAGCAGGAGAGACGGCAAGACCCAGATCGACCTGCGAAGTTCCGACGGGGTGACCCTGTCGGAAGTAAACTTCGCCGCCCGCGTGGAAGGCGCTTATCGCGACATCGCGGGTACGCCGGTCGATCAAGGCGCACACCACGTGGAACCCATCACCGGCGGATTCATCCGCAGCTGGCTCGGCCGCCGCCGTCACTGACGGCGCTCTTAGGGGACCTTTTCAGGGCGATTCCCGATGCCGAGCACGCCCCAGACTCGGCACCATTGCCTCAAAAGAGGAGGCAAGCGAAGTGCTCGTGCCCACAGTTTCAGTCACCCTTATCGGCTTGATCGTCGCCGGGGCCGTCGTGTCCGCCGGCCGAAGAAAAGGCTCCGGCCTCACGCTCGCGTGCGGCTTCGTCGGCGCCTGGGCGGGCTTCGTCGCCGGCGCGTTCTCCGGGGCGATCTTCGACGTCTTCCTGCAGACGGGCGTCTACGGCGCGATGGCCGGACACGCGGGCGCCGTCGCAGGCGCCTTCCTCGCCGCCACCCGCCTCGTCGGCCGCGACGGAAAACTCGTGCCGCCGCGCGAAGTCGCCGCCGACCTGAAAATCTCCCGCTTCACCCGCTGAACCGCGGCCCTCGGCCTCGCGGTCTTCCTAGACGTTGAATCTGAACGTTGACGGCAGGCTGTCTACCAGGGCGGATTGCCTGTATACCTCAATTGACCTGGTCATTCGTTCCTGTCCTTTGTCATTAGTTATCACCAATTGTGATGGTCGTGACGAACGGCTGACGAATCGAGGCCGGGAACATCCATGTTAGACACGGGTTCATTGGCGCGGGTCGAGGCTGCCATAAGCTTGTTCGCGATCGGGCTGGCTCCTTGCCTGCCCACGATTGCCCGTACGGCAGCCTCGAAGGGACCCGTGCCAAGGGTTCCGGGTCGCTGGCGTCTCAGGCTCGTTCCTGTACCCCTCAATGGTGTGCCGCGCGGCTGCCGCGCCCGGAACGGCGTCCACGCCGCACGCCCGGCGCGGCAAGCCGCGCAGCGGCGCAGCCGCCTTGAACAAGTAAAGAAACTCTGAACACAAGCCATAGCTACGCGCCAAGATCAAGATGGGGTGGAATCCACTTTGATGATGTCCTGTCGTTCGTGCCCCTGGTTCTCGGCGTTGAACGCGTACTCAAGCAGGTAGGCGGACGCATCCAAGATCATGCGGTTGACCTCGACGCATTCGTCCGACTCATCGAATGCCAACCGGGTAATTTCGATAGCGGGTGTTCCTGGTGGAAGGTCCAACTTGGACGCCTCCTCGGGGAGCGGCATCCTAGCTCGCAAACGCTCAACGAACCGTACTGGCCGGTGACCGATCTCGGCAAGCCTGGCATATGTCCCACCTGGGCCGGTGTCGGTGTACACAATGGGCGTACCCTGAACCCGCTCACGGCGAAAGTAGGACGTCGCAAGCTGCACAGTTCGGTTCTCGACCACGAAACGACGGAATCGTGAAATCACGGCAGCACCGACTACCACACCGAGAACTCCTGCCACCTCCATTGGAGCTGGGACCTCAGCAACCACAACATCCACGCTGCGGGGACGCTTTCCCGTGTCGGAGTCCTGAATGGCCTTACCTTCGCCCCACTGGGCAGCCGCGAGGCGCGAGGGGGAGCTTCGGCGGATCGGTTCAAAACCGCGAACGAAGGTGCCCGAACCATGGCGGCTGACCACCAGGCCGTCATGCCTCAACTGGGACACGACGGAAGCAGCCGATCCTTTGGAGATTCCGAACTCTGCCTCAATGGCCGAAATGGACGGAAGTTGCGAATCCGGAGGGTACTCACCGCTCGTGATTCGCTCCGCGAGTACGCGACGGGCACGCTGGGTCTTGGACTCAGCCATCTTC
>JBOGDN010000092.1:0-25732 GCA_050742995.1 Stackebrandtia sp.
GTGTTCACCGACCCGGAATTGGCCACTGTAGGTGCGACACAGTCGGACGTGGACTCCGGCCGAGTCCCCGCGCGCGCCGTGACGCTCCCGCTGGAAGGCAACGCTCGCGCGAAGATGTCGGGCCACGTCGACGGCTTCGTGAAGCTGTTCTGCCGCCCGGCCTCGGGGCTGGTCGTGGGAGGCGTCGTGGTCGCGCCGAAAGCCAGCGAGCTGATCCTGCCGATCTCGCTGGCGATCCAAAACCACCTGACCGTCGCCCAGCTGGCCCAAACCGTCACCATCTACCCGTCGTTCTCCGGCTCGCTCGCCGAGGCCGCACGTCAACTGATGCAACACGAATTCGAGTAAGAGCTCGTCACGTCATTCTCTTCCGTCGCGAGCGGCCGCCCGGCCGCATCGCTAACGTGAGCGGATGAGTCGGTTTGGTTCCGCGACTGAGTTCATCGGCGAGCTGCGTTGGCCCCACGTTCCCGAGCCGGTGCGCCGGCGGACCGGCATGCTGCTGACCGACTTCGTCGCGGTCGCGCTGGCCGGACGGGCGGCGCCGACCTCCGCGATGGCCGCGAACTACGCGGCAAGACAGCACGCCGGCGACGAGGCGACGCTGCTTGTCGACGGGCGTCGGGTCGCGGCGACCGGCGCGGCGTTGGCCAACGGCGTGCTGGCCAACGCGGTCGACTTCGACGACGGTCACCGCCTGTGCAAGGGCCACCCGGGCGCGGTGGTCATCCCCGCGGCGCTGGCGGTCGCCGAATCCGTCGACGCCGCACGCGAGGAGGTGCTCGCCGCGATCCTGATCGGATACGAGATCGCGATCCGTGCGGGCCTCCTGCTGCACGCCACGCGCGCCGAGTATCACGCCTCCGGCGCGTGGGGCGCCCTCGGCGCGGCCGCCGCCGCGTCGCGGCTGCTGCGGCTGGACGCCGAACGCACCCGACACGCGCTCGGTCTGGCCGCGTACCACGCGCCGATCGCGCCGATCATGCGTTCGGTGGCCGAACCGGCGATGACCAAGGACGCGTGCGGCTGGGGCGCGGCCACGGGCGTCTCGGCCGCGCTGCTGGCCGGCGAAGGATTCACCGCGCTTTCCAGCGATCTCGTCGACGGCATCGACAAAGCATCGTCCGACCTGAGCGCGCGCTGGCACGTCGAAGACATGTACGTCAAGCCGTATCCCTGCTGCCGCTGGTCGCATCCGGCGATCACGGCCGCGCTTGCGCTGCGCGACCGTCACCGCCTCGACGCGACGCGGATCGCGAAGGTCACGGTGCGCACCTTCGCCGCGGCCACGCGGCTGTCGCGAGGACTGCCCCGCGACACCGAGCAGGCCCAGTACAACCTGGTGTGGCCGGTGGCCGTCGCTTTGGCGCACGGCCGCTTCGACGTCGCACACGTGCTGCCCGGCGCCTTCGCCGACCCGCTCGCCGCCGACCTGGTCGACCGCATTGAACTCCACATCGACCCGGACTGCGAGGCGGCGTTTCCGGCCAAGAGGTTCGCCGAAGTCGACGTCGAAACCGGCGACGGCGTCAGCCTCCACTCAGGCCGAACCGAATCCCCCGGCGAACCCGACGACCCCGGCTGGGCCGACATCGTCGCCGACAAGCTGAACCGATCCGACCGCTCTCCGCCGCCGCTGGAGAAGCTCCTCCAGTACGCCGCCCCCGAACACGGCTGAAGCCCCCCGCGAGCGCTCGCGGGGGCCTCCAACCTCCTCCCCAATGGCTTCAGCCTATCGATCTGGAAGCGCTCCCGACAAGTCGCGGGGCTGCGCCTGTGTATAACGTCCGCAATGTGGAAAACCCACTGTGGACGTCAGGATCCGCCGTCCCGCGCCGCTGAGAACGCCGCCACCTCGTCGGCCGTCGGGGGATCCGCGCCGACGCGGGTGCAGGTCAACGCGGAGGCGGCGTATCCGTAGCGCAGCGCCTCGGCGAGCGTCGCGACGTCGGGGAAATCGTCCGCCGACAGCGCGCCGCGGCTGCGCCAGAACGCCAGCAGCGCGGCGTTGAACGTGTCGCCGGCGCCGACCGTGTCCACCACGGACACCGCGGGCGGGGCGGCGGAGACCCGGCCGCCGTCGTGGTACGCGGTCGCGCCGCGCTCGCCGTCGGTGACCACGACCAGCCGCGCGCCCGCCTCCAGCCAGCGACGCGCCACGCTTTCGGGCGATTCGTCGCCGTACAGGAAACGCAGATCCTCGGCGGACGCGCGCATCAGGTGGCACAGCGCCGCGTAGCTCTCGGTGCGCGCACGAGCGGCCGCCGCGTCGCCCACAGCGGGGCGGATGTTCGGGTCGAACGACACCATGGTCGCGTCGCGGATCCCGCCCACCCACGACTCCAACACGTCGGCGCCGGGGGAGAGGTACGCCGCCAGCGAGCCCAGGTGAACGGCCTCGACCGACCCGGCAAGCGCCGCCGCCGACGGCAGCTCCTCGGCACGCCACCCGAAGTCGGCCGCGCCCTTCAAAGCGAAGCGGTATTCGGCCTGGCCTTCGGCGTCGAACACCACCGTCGCCGTGGCAGAGGGCGCATCGGTCCGCGTCAAGAAGCGCGACGAGACGCCGGCCGCCGCCAGCCGCTCGGCGATCAGCGCGGCGTGGGCGTCGCCGCCGAGGCGGGCGGCGAATCCCGTCGGCACGCCAAGTCGCGCCAGCGCCACCGCGGTGTTGGCCGGGCCGCCGCCCGCGGCCGGACGCGGACGGCCGTCTGATCCGGGCAGCACGTCGACGACGTTCTCGCCGCAGACCAGGATCACGAATCGAGCTCGATCGGGACGCCGTCGAAGTCCACTGCGGAGTATTGGCGCAGCTTCTCAAGCCGGTGGTAGGAGTCGATGACCCGCGTCGTCCCCGACTTCGACCGCATCACAATGGACTGCGTGTAGGCTCCGCCGCGCTGATAGCGCACGCCGCGCAGCAGGTCGCCGCTGGTGATTCCGGTGGCGCAGAAGAACATGTTCTGGCCGCTGACCAAATCGGAGGTGCTGAGCACCCGGTCCACGTCGTGGCCGGCGGCGACCGCGGCCTCGCGTTCGGCGTCGTCTTTGGGCCACAGCCGCGCCTGCATCGCGCCGCCGAGGCAGGTCATGGCCACCGCCGTGATGATGCCCTCGGGCGTTCCGCCGATTCCCATCAGGACGTCGACCTCGCTGGTCTCGCGGGCCGCCGAGATCGCGCCAGCGACGTCTCCGTCGGAGATGAAGCGAATCCGCGCGCCGGCGGCGCGCACCTGGCGTACCAGGGTCTCGTGCCGGGGCCGGTCGAGAATGCACACGGTGACGTCCGAGACGTCGCCGTGTTTGGCTTTGGCGATGCGGCGCAGATTCTCGGCGACCGGCACGGTGATGTCGACGACGTCGGCGCACTCGGGTCCGACGGCGAGTTTGTCCATATAAAACACGGCCGACGGGTCGAACATGGCGCCGCGCTCGGTCACCGCGAGCACGGCGAGCGCGTTGGGCATGCCTTTGGCCATGAGAGTGGTGCCGTCGATCGGGTCGACCGCCACGTCGACGCCGGGGCCGGTGCCGTCGCCGACCTGCTCTCCGTTGTAGAGCATCGGTGCGTGGTCCTTCTCGCCTTCGCCGATGACGACGGCGCCGCGCATCGGCACCGAGTTGATCAGCCGGCGCATCGCGTCGACGGCGGCTCCGTCGCCGCCCTCCTTGTCGCCGCGCCCCACCCAGCGGCCGGCGGCCATCGCGGCGGCCTCGGTGACCCGCACCAGGTCGAGCCCCAGGTTGCGGTCGAGTTCTTCTGTTTTGCGTATGGACATAGATTCGCCCCTTCTCGTCCGACGGCGACGCCGTGGTCCGACCGTCAGGCGAATCTTGACAAACGACGCACGCTTCACGCGCGGGCGGGTCGGTGGCGGCGAGGGCCGTGCGGTCGGCGAATATTGGAGCCATGTCCGCCGAATCGAGCTCCGCCTCCGCCGCGCCGCGTCCGCGCCGACCTCGCGACATGATCCTTTCGCTTGCGGTGCTGCTGGCGCCCATCGGCGCCTTCTTCCTGCTGTGGAACTTTCTGACCGCCGACGAGCAGGTGCGCGAGATCGACCCGTCCGGCGACTATTCCCAGGCCGCCGGCCTGGGCCTCGACGTGCGCGAGCCGTCCGGCCTGTCGGAAGAGTGGAAGCCGGTGAGCAGCGGCGTTTCTCACGAAGCCGGCGCCGTCACGCTGCGGGTCGGCTATCACACCCCCGACGGCGCGGGGATACAGCTGATCGAAAGCGACGGCCCCTCCGAGGAGACGATGCTGCAGGAGCTGGGCGAGGCCCCGCGGCCGTCCGGATCCGTCGCGGCCGGCGGGCGCGAGTGGCTGAGCTACGTGACCGTCGACAGCTACAACGCCGTGGTCTTCAGCGACGACGACCTGACGCTCGTCGTCTACGGAGACGCCGAAATCGCGGAGCTGGAGGAGTTCGCCGCAGCGCTCGATTAGAGCGTTTTCCGCGCAACAATGCGCACCGAGCGTGCTAGAGTTGCACGAAGTCGCACGTCGGTGCGGCGTCGAACCCCGCCGGATCTCTGTGAGGCCCACACTTCGGCGCGGGTGAGGACTAAAATCCATAATTCGCGCTAAAGCACGACGAGCGATCATGTGCATAAATGCGTAAATACCGAAAAAGGGCTCGTGGGCACGCCTGCGCCAAAGGAACTTAACGGTCGTTAGGCCCGTTGCAGATTCGTAATCTTCAGAGCCTGTCGATCGCTCTTCTTCTCTTGTATGTTCTTTCCAGCGAGACGCAGGTCACCGGAGGAACGTGGAGAGCAACATGGTCGCGACCGAGCCCAAGCCAGCAGGGGCGACGCGACGCGACTTCCGAGAGTTTTACATGAGGCTGCGCTGGGTGTGGTGGCTGGGACTGTGGGCGGTCGCGTTCGCGGCGCTGCGGTTCGTCCTCGAGCTTCCGGCGGTGTCCTCGGTCGTCTTCTCCCTGGGAATCTCGGTGATCGCCTGGTGGGGCGAGTACTTCGCCATGCGGGTCCTGCGCGCCTACTTCGTGGTCTACGTCGTGGCCACCGGCGTGTTCTTCATGCTGCGCGGCCTGCCGGGCAACCCCGTCGACGTCTACATCGCCAGGCTCACCGCCGAGGGAATCCCCTACGAAGAGGCCGCCGCCAGCGCCGCGGCGTTCTACAGCTTCGACCCCGACGCCCCGCTGTGGCAGCAGTACCTGGACTACCTGTGGGGCCTGGTCAACGGCGACTTCGGCAACACTCTCTCGCGCATCACGGTGCTGGAGAAGATCGGGCACCACCTGCCGTGGACGCTGTTCAGCGTCGGGCTCGCCCTGCTCATCTCGGTCGCCGTCGGCCTGGTCCTCGGCATGATCATGGCCTACCTCCGCGGCGGGATCTTCGACCAGGTGACGTCGGCGATCGGCTCGGTGCTGCACTCCATCCCCAACTACCTGCTGGCGTTCATCATCGTTTCGATCGGCGGCGTCCAGCTGGGGCTGTTCAGCTACCACGAAATGCGCGGCACCTATACCTCCGGCGTACAGCCCGGCTTCAACATGGAGTTTATTCAGGACGCCATGTTCCACGCCACCTTGCCGGTGCTGACTTACGTGCTGGCCACCGTCGGCACCTGGGCGCTGATCATGAAGGCCTCCACCACCCAGGCGCTCGGCGAGGATTACGTCACCGTGGCGCGCGCCCGCGGGCTCGGCGGCGGACGGGTCGGGTCGATGTACGTGGGACGCAACGCGGTGCTTCCACTGGTGGCCCAGATCGCCACCCAGGCGGGATTCGTCGTCGGCGGCGCGATCTTCGTGGAGAAGATCTTCAGCTACAACGGCATCGGCGTTACTCTCTACGGCGCCGTCGCCGACCGCGACTACGCGCTGGTGCAGGGCATCCTGCTGATCATCACGATCACCGTCGTGACCGCCAACCTGCTGGCCGACCTGTCGTACGGCCTGCTGGATCCGCGAATACGCACCTCCGGAAAGGAGGCGACAGGGTGACTGCCTCCGCCCCGGCGCCGGCGTCGCGCCCGCGCGGTCTGGTGTACCGGCTGACCCGAAACAAGGTCGGCGTCGCCGGATTCGTCATCGTGGGCGTGATCGTCCTCATGACCGTCCTGGCCCCGTTGCTCGTGGACTCCACGGTGCCCTCCGACGTGCAAAGTCCCTGGGCCGGAGTCAGCGCGGAGCATCCACTTGGCACCGACAACACCGGCAAGGACATCCTCCACCAGATCCTCGTCGGCGGCGGCACCGTGATGCTCGTGGGCTTCGGCGCGGCGGGCATCTCAACCGTCATCGCCGTCATGCTGGGTTCGCTCGCCGCCTACCTGCGCGGATGGGTGGACAACTCGCTGCTGCAGCTGGCCGACATCGTCATGACGGTGCCGCAGATCGTGCTCATCTTGGTGATGGCCACCTTCTTCCAGCTCACCTCGCCGGTGTTGCTCGCGGTGCTCATCGGCTGCCTTTCGTGGCCGATCCTGATGCGCTCGATCCGCGCCCAGGCGCTTTCCCTGAAGGAGCGCGAGTTCGTCGAGGCGGCGAAGCTGCTCGATCTGGGAACCGGCCGGATCGTGTTCGGCGAGATCGTGCCGAACATGGCCGGCTACATCCTCATCAACTTCGTCATCGCCGTCACCAACGCGATCTACGCCCTCGTCGGCATCTACGTACTCGGCCTTGTCCCGCTGGCCGGTCACAACTGGGGGATCATGATCCGCAAAGCCTGGACGTTCAACGCCTTCGCCACCCCCGAGGGCGTCCCGTTCATGATGGCGCCGATCGTCATGATCGCGCTGCTGCAGCTTGGCCTGATCATGCTGAATCGGTCGCTGGAGGAAGTCTTCAACCCTCGGCTGTCGGAAGGGTAGGGGGCGATGACGAATTCAGAACCCGTCATGCGGGTGCGCGACCTGAGGATCAGCTACCGCACCGGCGTCGGACGCACCGTCGAGGCGCTGCGCGGCATCGACTTCGACATCCACCCCGGAGAGTCGCTCGGTCTTGTCGGGGAGTCCGGCTGCGGCAAGTCGACGCTTGGCATGGGGCTGCTGCGGCTGTTGCCGAAGCTCGGACGAGTCACCGGCGGCTCGGTGACCTACCGGCACGCCGACGGCCGCGAAACAGACGTGCTGAAACTGCGCGGCCGCGAGCTGCGACAGTGGCGCTGGAGCGAGACGGCCATGGTGTTCCAGGGCGCCATGAACGCCTTCAACCCGGTGCTGAAGATCATCGACCAGTTCGGCGACACGCTGCGCGCCCACATGGAAAACGGCAAGCGACTGTCGCGCAAGGAGGTGTTCGAGCGGTCGGCCGAGGCGGTGCGGTCGGTGCGGCTTGAGCCGGAGCGCGTGCTGCCGTCCTACCCCCACGAGCTTTCCGGCGGCATGCGACAGCGGGCGCTCATCGCCTTGAGCCTGCTGCTGCGGCCGCGAGTGCTTGTCCTGGACGAACCGACCACCGCGCTCGACCTGCTTACCCAGCGATCCATCGTCGACATGCTGCACGAGCTGCGCGCCGAGCACGGGTTCGCGATGATCTTCATATCCCACGACCTGCCGCTCGCCTCCGAGCTCGCCGACCGAGTCTCCACGATGTACGGCGGACGTATCGTCGAGTGCGGCCCCATGCGCGACGTCTTCGGCGCCCCGCGGCATCCGTACACCGCCGGCCTGGTCAGAGCGGTGCCTCCGGTGCACGCAGGCAGCGCCGAGCCGATCTCGATCCCGGGAACGCCTCCGGACCTGGCCGCGCTGCCCGGCGGCTGCACCTTCGCCGAACGATGCGCCTACGCGATCGACCGGTGCCGCGAAACCGATCCGGACCTGGAGACGGTGGCCGAGAACGACGACAGGACCGCGCACCAGGCCGCGTGCATTCGCTGGCGGGAAGTCGGCCTCGACAAGCAGGAGGCAGCCTAAGTGGATGATTTCACGACCGCCGAGAGCACGCCGCCGCTGCTGGCGCTGCACGACGTGTCCCAGATCTTCAAGACCAAGGGCGGAGACGTGCCCGCGGTGCGCTCGGTCTCGCTTGAGGTCAACGCCGGCGAGGTGCTGTGCCTGGTCGGCGAGTCGGGCTGCGGCAAGACCACCTCGGCGCGCATGGCCGCCGGGCTGGCGAAGCCCACCTCGGGGACGGCCGAGTTCGAAGGCGTCGACATCGCCTCGATGAACCGGGCGCGGCGCTCGGAGTACCGCAAGGCCGTCCAGTTCATCCACCAGGACCCCTACGCCTCCCTCAACCCGATTCGCTCGGTGTTCGGCACCATGGCCGCTCCGCTGCGCCGGCACGGGCTGGCCAAGTCCAAATCGGAAGCCTGGGAGCAGGCCGCGCGACTGCTGGAGCGAGTCGACCTGACCCCGGCGGACAACTTCCTTTCCAAGTACCCGCATCAGCTGTCGGGCGGACAGCGGCAGCGGGTGGCTGTGGCGAGATCCCTGGCGCTGCATCCGCGCCTCATCGTCGCCGACGAGGCCACATCCATGTTGGACGTGTCGATCCGGGTCGGCATCCTGCGCACCCTGACAAAGCTGCGCCGGGAGCTGAACGTCGGATTCGTGTTCATCACACACGACCTGGCCATAGCCCGCTACTTCGGGGCGGGCGGCACGATCGCGGTGATGTACCTGGGACGGGTCGTCGAGCACGGCCCCACCACCGAGGTCATCGAAAACCCGAAACACCCCTACACCAAGGCGTTGCTGGCCGCCGTGCCCGATATCGACGTCGAGCAGGGCGGCCGGCAAGACCCCGGGCTGCGCGGAGTGGACATACCAAGTCTCACCGCGCTGCCGTCGGGCTGCACCTTCCATCCGCGGTGTCCGCTGTATCGCGAAGGCGACTGCGACACCGTCGAGCCCTCGCTTTCGCAGGTCGACTCAGGACGCGACGTGGCGTGCCACGTGGTCGCCGAAGAGGTCGACAGGGAGAGGCAGGCGACCTGAGTTGCTTGACGCGTTCGCTCGAGCCGTACTTCCACTGGCCCTGTTCATCGTGGCCGGCTCGCTGCTGATGCTTCTCGCCACAAAGGACGGCACCGCGGAGAGGGCCATCACGATATTCGCTCTGATCGCCGGCCTGCTCGCCGCGGGGACCTCGGTGCTCCTGCTGCGATTCGGCCGGCGCGAAGGATAGCCCGAGGAGAGAGAATGACCCCTTCCGGCTTCGACGTTTCGCGTCGCAGACTGTTTCAGGCCGTAGGAGTCGGCGCGGCGGGCGCCGCGGGGTTGAGCGGGCTGAGCGCCTGCGCCAAGGCCGACGTCGGCGTCGACGACCCCGGCGCTTTCCACACGGCCCAGCCCTACCAACTGCAGCCGGACGGGCATTACAACGCCGCGGGAATGCCGACCTCGCGGATACCCGGGTTCATGATCGAGCCGGCTTACGCCGACTGGGTGGCGATGGCCTCCGCGATGTGGTATTGGCACGACAAGGAATGGCTTTACCTGCTCGCGGAGTCGTCCGAGCTTGACGTCGACGCGATGACGTTCACGGTCAAAATCCGCGAGGGTCTTGAGTGGAGCGACGGCGAGCCGCTCACCTCGGCCGACTACATGACCACACTGTGGACTCAGTGGATGCAGCGAGCGCCGTTGTGGTCGTCGGTCGAGTCGATCGAGGCTGACGGCGACTACACCGTCGTGGTGAACCTGAAGAACCCCTCGGCGGTCGTCGAGCGCTACATTCTGCGCGGCAACATCCTCGCCACGCACACCGCCGACGAAAGCGGCAAGACATACGGCGACTTCGCCGACGCCGCCGCCGCGCTTTTCGCCGACGGCAAGGACATGGACTCCGACGAGGGCACTGCGCTCGGGGAGGAGTTCCAGGAGTTCCGGCCCACGCAGCTGATCGCCTCCGGCCCGTTCAAACTCGACCCCGACCGGCTCACCGACACCGAGATGACGCTGGTGCGCAACGAGACGGGCTACGGCGCCGACCAGGTGAAGTTCGACCGCATCGTTCTCCACAACGGCGAAACGCCGGAGATCGACCCGCTGGTCCAGGACGGCGTCGTCGACTACACCACCAACGCCTTCACCCCCAACCAGGAGACCGGCCACGTCGACGCCGGCCTCAGGATCCTGCGTTCGCCGAACTACAACGGCGCCGCGCTGTTCTTCAACTACAAGGACTTGGACGAGTTCGGCGACGTGAGGGCGAGGCGAGCGCTGGCGCACGCCGTCGACCGTGAAGAAAACGGCGCGGTCGCTCTTGGCGACTCCGGGGTGGCGGTGGAGTACATGGCCGGCTTCTCCGATCTCCAAGTCCCCGAGTGGATGGCCGCCGAAGACGTCGACAAGTTGGACGGCTACGGGCACGACCAAGACGCCGCGACGGCGCTGCTCTCCGACGCCGGGTGGACCAAGGACGGCGACGCCTGGATCAAGCCGAACGGCGATCCGGCCGAATACCTGCTGTCGTATCCCGGCGAGTTCGCCGACTGGGCGGGTTCGGCGGAGAACCTCGCCGAGCAGCTGACGAACTTCGGCGTCGCGGTGACGCTCAACCCGATCGACCACCAGCGTTACCAGGAAGAGATGTACCAAAGCAAGTTCGAGCTCGGCATTCAGGTCTGGGGCGCGTCGCATCCCCATCCGCACTTCGCTTTTGTGGCGGACCTTTTCAACTACAACACCCCGATCGCCAAGAACTCCGGCGGCGACGGCATGGCCTTCGACCTGAATGTGGACACCGACGCCTACGGAAAGCTCGATCTGAAGCAGATCGTCGACGACGCGGGCAACGGCCTCGACGTGGCCGATCAGAAGGCCAACGTGACCAAAGCCGCTGTCGCCTTCAACGAGCTGCTGCCGATCATTCCGATGTTCGAGCGCTACGGAAACTGCCCCGTCCAGGAGGGCGAAGGGGCCCGCGTGGAGGCCTTCCCGGCCGACGACGACCCGATCCTGCTGAACGCCATGTACGTCGACAACCCGATCGTCATGACCATGCTCACCGGCGATCTGAAGCCCAACACAGAAGACTGACAAGGAGAAAACGATGAAACCTTCTGAGATCGACGTCTCACGTCGCAGACTGTTTCAAGCCGTCGGAATCGGCGCGGCCGGCGCCGCCGGCCTCGGCGGGCTGAGCGCCTGCTCCAAAGCCGATCCCGGCGTCGAGGACGCCGGCTCTTTCCACGGCGCCTACCCCTACGAGCAGCCGCCGGACGGGCACTACAACGCCGGCGGCCTCCCGTACGCCCCGGTGCCGCGATTCACGTTCCAAGCCCCGTATCTCGACCTGATCACGATGCCCGCGGCCCTGTGGTACTGGCACGACAAGGAATGGCTTTACCTGCTCGCGGAGTCGTCCGAGCTGGACGAAGGCGCGCTGAAGTTCACGGTGAAGGTCCGCGAGGGTCTGACGTGGGACGACGACAAGCCGGTGACCGCCGGCGACTTCATGACCACGCTGTGGATCCAGTACATGCAGCGCGCTCCCGTGTGGTCGTCGATCGAGTCGATCGAGGCCGACGGCGACTACGGCGTCGTGGTGAACCTGAAGAACCCCTCGGCGGTCATCGAGCGCTACATCCTGCGCGGCAACATCATCGCCTCCCACGGCGCCGACGAGGAGGGCAAGACCTACGGTGACTTCGCCGCCGAGGCCGCCGCGCTCTTCGAAGACGGCAAGGACATGGACTCCGAGGACGGCGCCAAGCTCGGCGAGGAGTTCCAGGACTTCCGCCCCACGAAGCTGATCGCCTCGGGTCCGTTCAACATCGACGCCGACAGCATCACCGACACCGAGATGACCTTGACGCGCAACGACAAAGGCTATGGCGTCGATCAGGTGAAGTTCGAGCGCATCATCATCCACAACGGCGAAACGCCGGAGATCGACCCGCTGGTCCAGGACAGCGTCGTCGACTACGCCACGCACGGCTTCTCGCCGAACCAGGAAAAGGCCCACATCGACTCCGGCAAGAGGATCCTGCGCCCGCCGAACTACAACGGCCCCGCCCTGTTCATCAATTTCAAAGACCTCGGCGAGTTCGACGACGTGCGGGTGCGCCGCGCCCTGGCGCACGCCGTCAACCGCGAGGACAACGGCGCCATCGCCCTCGGCGAGTCCGGCGTGGCCGTGGAGTACATGGCCGGCTTCTCCGACATCCAGGTCCCCGACTGGATGTCGGCCGAGGACATCGACAAGCTGGACGTCTACGAATACGACCAGGACGCCGCGACGGCGCTGCTCGAGGATGCCGGGTGGACCAAGGACGGCGACGCCTGGAAGACTCCGGACGGCAAAGCCGCCGAATACGAGCTTTCGTACCCCGGCGAGTTCGCCGACTGGTCGGGCTCGGCGGAGAACCTGGCCGAACAGCTCACGGCCTTCGGCATCACGGTGACGCTCAACCCGATCGACCATGAGCGTTACGTGGACGAGATGTACAAGAGCAACTTCCAGTTCGGCATCCAGGCGTGGGGCTCCTCGCAGCACCCGCACCCGCACTTCGCGTTCGTAGCCGACCTTTTCAACTACAACACCCCGATCGCCAAGAACTCGGGCGGAGACGGCATAGCCTTCGATCTGAACGTCGAGACCGAGGCATACGGCGACCTGGACTTGGAGGAGGTCGTCAACGAAGCCGGCAACGGCCTCGACGAAGCAGAGCAGAAGGCCAACGTGACCAAGGCCGCGATCGCCTTCAACGAACTGCTGCCGATCATCCCGCTGTTCGAGCGCTACGGCAACAACCCGGTCCAGGAGGGCGAAGGCCAGCGGGTGAAGGAGTTCCCGGCCGACGACGACCCGATCCTGGAGAACTCCGTCTACGCCGACAACCCGATCGTCATGAAGATGCTCACCGGCGAGCTGGAGCCCAACAAGGCAGAGTAAGCAGCTCACTCGCGCCCCGACGGCCGCGCCACCGCATCGTGGCGCGGCCGTCGCGGCTTTCGGTCCCCACAGGTCTGCCCGAGAATGCTGTACTGATAGGGCCACACCGTCGCCGGCAACTGGAAAGACGGCCAAGCCCGGCCGTCGCGGCGTCGGCGCACGGCGAATCAGTCCTCTCGGGAGGCGCCATGACAACACACGCTCTCGACGTTTCGCGACGTCGCCTGTTCCAGTACGTCGGCCTGGGCGCTGCGGGCGCCGCCGGGATCGCGGGCGCGACCGCCTGCTCCAAGGCGGACCCCTCGGTCGCCGACGGCTCCTTCCACGCGGCTTCCAAGTACCAGCAGCCCCCGGAGGGCCATTTCAACATGGGCGGGGCGCCGTACGCCCCCATACCTAACTTCATCAACGAGGGCGCCTATCGCGACCTGATGATCATGCCGTCGGGGCTTTACTACTGGCATGACAAAGAGTGGCTCTACCTGCTGGCCGAGTCGTCCGAGCTGGACGACGACGCGCTGACGTTCACCGTGAAGGTCCGCGAAGGCCTGAAGTGGAGCGACGGCGAGCCGCTCACCTCGGCCGACTACATGACCACCTTGTGGATCCAGTGGATGCAACGCGCTCCGGCGTGGTCGTCGATCGAGTCGATCGAGGCCGACGGCGACTACACCGTCGTGGTGAACTTGAAAAACCCGTCCTCGGTCATCGAGCGCTACATCCTGCGCGGCACCATCATCGCCACACACACCGCCGACGAAAGCGGCAAGACCTACGGCGACTTCGCCGACGAGGCCGCCGCGCTCTTCGAAGACGGCAAAGACATGGACTCCGAATCGGGAACCGCGCTCGGCGAAGAGTTCCAGGACTTCCGGCCCGAAGCGCTTGTCTACTCGGGACCGTTCATGATCGACCCGGACAAGATCACCGACACCCAGATGACCCTGGTGCGCAACGACAACGGCTACGCCGCCGACGTCGTCAAGTTCGAAGAGATCGTCATCTACAACGGCGAAACGCCGGAGATCGACCCGCTGGTCCAGGACGGCGCCGTCGACTACGCCACCAACGGCTTCTCGCCGAACCAGGAAAAGGCCCACATCGACAGCGGCGCCAGGATCCTGCGTCCGCCGACGTACAACGGCCCCGCGCTGTACTTCAACTACGGCCGGCTTCCCGAGATGAACGACGTGCGGGTGCGCCGGGCCATCGCCCACGCGATCAACCGCGAGCAGACCGGCGCGATCGCGCTCGGCGACTCCGGGGTGCCCGTGAAACTCATGGCCGGCTTCTCCGACGTGCAGATTCCCGAGTGGCTGTCCGCCGGGGACATCGACAATCTCGACAACTACGAATACGACCAGGACGCCGCGACGGCGCTGCTCTCCGACGCCGGGTGGACCAAGGACGGCGACGCCTGGAAGACCCCCGAGGGCAAGGCCGCCGAGTACGAGATCGTCTATCCCGGCGACTTCACCGACTGGGCCGCGTCCGGCGACGACCTCGCCGAGCAGCTCGGCGCGTTCGGCATCTCGTTGACCGCCAATCCGATCGACTTCGAGCGCTATCAGACGGAGGTGCTCGCCGGCGAGTTCGACCTGGCGATCCAGTCGTGGGGCTCGGCGCAGCACCCGCACCCGCACTTCGCGTTCGTGGCCAACTTGTTCAACTACAACACTCCGATCGCGAAGGCTTCCGGAGGCAAGGGCATGGACTTTGACTTGAACGTGGAGACCGAGGCTTACGGCGACCTGGATTTGGAGGAGGTCGTCAACGAAGCTGGCGCCGGCCTCGACGAAGCAGAGCAGAAGGCCAACGTGACCAAGGCCGCGATCGCGTTCAACGAGCTGCTGCCGATCGTTCCGCTGTTCGAGCGCTACGGCAACAACCCCGTCTACGAAGGCGAAGGCCAGCGGGTGAAGGAGTTCCCGGCCGACGACGACCCGATCCTGGAGAACTCGCCCTACGCCGACAATCCGATCGTGCTGCTGATGCTCACCGGCGACTTGGCGCCGGGCGAGGAGGAGTAATCGGCGGTCGCGAACGCCGACCGGCGCCGCGTCCGGCCTGACGCGCCGATCCTGCGCCGGTACCGGAGGCGGCGCCGGTCGTGTCTTGCGCGCGTCGAGCCAGGCGTTGACCCGGCGACCTAGCGCCGCCGACGGCAGCTCCACGAACCGGTAGAGCACGTCGGCCAAGGCCAGCGTCAACGCCATGACGATCAGCGTGCGGACGATCCCGTCTTGCATCGGCGCCGCCGAAAAGACCGCCGAGCCGGCCAGGCCGTGCACCAGGTACATCGCGTAGGCGCGTTCGCCGGTGAACGTGAAGAACCTCCGCGACAGCAGCCACTGCACCACGCCCACGTTCAAGACCGACACCATCAGGACGCCCGCGGCCAGCGCGTAGTAGAACAGCGCCGTCCAGTCGTCCCCGCTGCGCAAGACGACCTCGCCGATGTGGACGTGCACCGGTATGAAAAGCGCGGCCGCGAGCAGCGCCGTGGCGGGATGGGTCAGCGACCGCAGCAGCCGGTAGGTCCGCTCCTCGTGGCAGACCAGCGCGATCACGCAGCCCAGCATGAGCGCGAAATAGTGGGTGGGTACGTTGCCGTACACCGGAATCAGCGCGGCCGTGCCCGCGGCGACCGCCGCGACGGCCCCCAGCCGCCAGCGCGGCGCGTACTTGGTGAGCAGGATGAACACCAGCGGCCACACCAGGTAGAACTTCTGCTCGTAGGCCAGCGTCCACGAGTGGACGTACGAGAAGATGTCGGTTTCGCCCGGCGCCCACTCGTGGGTGAAGGTGAGGTAGTACGGCAGCGACTCGCGCAGGCTTGCCCAGTCGCCGTCGTTGGGCCCCGCCTCCGGCATGCCCTGGCGGGCGACGATCGTGGCCAGCAGCACCGCGTAATACACCGGCAGCAGCCGGAACTGCCGCCGGACGTAGAACGTGCGCAGCCGCACCCGGCCGTGTTTTTCCTCGTCGCGCAGCAGCAGCAACGTGATGAGGAAGCCCGACAGGACGAAGAAGACCGTGATTTTGCCGCGCCCGACGAGCGGCTGCAGCTCGCCGAAGCCGAAGTGCAGCGCGATCAGCGAGAGCACGGTGACAGCGCGCAGCCCGTCCAGCGCGGCGAATCGCGGGGTGCGCCGGTACTCCGCGTGGTTTAGGCTTTGCAGCTTCATTCGCGAGGTCGTCGTTTGAGGGACGGCGTGCGCCGGCGAGCCTAGCCGAATCCCGCAAATCCTGCGCGCCTGCCCTGTGAGGCGGGGCAGCGCGAACCCCCAGGCCTCCCGGCCAGGGGGGCCTCCATCCTCCTCCCCAATGGCTTCAGCCTATCGATCTGGAAGCGCTCCCGACAAATCGCGGGGCGGCGCCTGTGGATAAAGGCGGCAATGTGGAAAAACCAAAGTGGACTACCTTGGCCGGTCGCTGGACGGCGTCCGGCCGGCTGACGGAACGAACCGGCCGGCTGTTCATCGGCGTCGCCGTCGGCCCGTGCCGCGTCCGCCTGTCGATCAGCGACCCTCCGCCGGAGGATCCTGCTCCAAGACGTGCTCCTTGTCGTTATAGGCCGGATCGTCGTCGTGTTCCGGCGCGTCCCGCCAGTCGGCGGCGGTCAGATGCGGAAGCGCTGAACCCACAGAGGATTTGGCTGCCAAGGCCGCTCCGAGAAAGATGACGACGACGCCCCCGGCCACGACCGCCGCAACGATCAAGACGCCGGAGACGTCCATCCCCACACCGTACCGGCCGAGGTCGTGCGCAGCGGCTACTCCGCGGCGGCGTCGGCTTCGCGCGCGGCCTCCAGGCGCTGCTTGGCGCCGTCGAGCTTGGCCTGGCACAGATCGGCGAGCTTTTCGCCGCGCTCCCACAGCGCCAGCGACTCCTCGAGCGTGGCGCCCCCGGCCTCCAGCTTTTCCACCACGCCCAGCAGCTCGGCGCGGGCGGCCTCGTAGTCCAGCGTTTCGTCGCTCATCCGACCGCCTCGCTGCGCTCGGCAGGCGCGCTGACGCGCGCCACGCTGTGCTCATTGCCGTGTTCACGGCTCGCTTCGCTCGCATGCTCACTTCGTTCGCTCATGTCGCTCCTCTGCCGTCACATTCAGCTCTCCGCGAGCCAGCCGCACCCGCAGCCGCTCGGCGTCCTTCACGTCCGAAGCCTCCCGCACCACCGCGCCGTCCTCGCGCCGCACGATCGCGTACCCGCGGTCGAGCGTGCCCTGCGGCGACAGCGCCCGCAGCTGCGAACGCAGGTGCGTCACGTCCCGCGCGGCCGCCTCCAGCCGCGCGCCGAAAGCGCGGCGAACCCGCTGCCGCGCCGCGTCGACCTCGTCCTGGCGGGCCTCGACGAACCGCTCCGGCTGCGCCAGGCACGGCCGCGACCGCACTCCGTCGAGCCCCTGCTGCTCGCGATCCAGCTTCGCGGCAAGTCCCTGCCGCAGCCGCCGCCGCGCCTGGTCGATCCCGCGGCGCTCCTCGGCGAAGTCCGGGACGACCCGCTTGCCGGCGTCGGTGGGCGTGGAGCAGCGCACGTCGGCGACGAAGTCCACGATCGGATTGTCCTGCTCGTGGCCGACGGCCGACACCACCGGCGTCTTGGCGGCGAAGACCGCCCGGCACAGCGTCTCGTCGGAGAACGGCAGCAGATCCTCGACGCTGCCGCCGCCGCGCGCCAAAATGATCACCTCGATGTCCGGGTCGGCGTCGAGCTGGGCGAGCGCCTCCAGAATCCGCGGCACCGCCTGCGCCCCCTGCACCGGCACCTCGCGCACCTCGAAGTCGGCCGACGGCAGGCGCGCGCGGGCGTTTTCGAGCACGTCGCGCTCGGCCGCCGAAGCGCGCCCGGTGATCAGACCGATGCGTCGGGGGAGAAACGGCAGCGGACGTTTGCGTTCGGGCGCGAAGAGCCCCTCGGCGCCAAGCAGCTTCTTCAGCTTCTCCAGCCTGGCCAGCAGCTCGCCGAGGCCGACCTGCCGAATCTCGGCGGCCCGCAGCGACAGCGTGCCGCGCCCGGCGTACCAGTCGGGCTTGCCGTGGACGATCACGCGGGCGCCGTCGCGCAGCGGCGGGTCGCAGGCGTCCACGACGTTGCGAGAGGCGAAAACGGTGACGCTGACCTCCGCGGCCGGGTCCCGCAGCGTCAAGAACACGTACCCCGCGCCCGGACGGCGGTTGAGCTGCGTGATCTGCCCCTCGACCCACACCGCGCCAAGCCGGGAGATCCACTCGCCGATCTTCTGGCTGACCACGCGCACCGGCCAGGGCGCCTCAGGCGTGCTCGGGCCGGAGCTCGCGGCCAGTTCTGGCTGGGTCACTCGCACAGTTTAGGCACGGGCTGTGACGTCGTCGGCGGTGAAGACTCTCACGTGAGTGTCCGCGCCCCCAAGGTTGGCCCGTACCATGGGGGCCATGTCTGACCAGCCCGCAAAACGCGTCCTGCTGGCCAAGCCGCGCGGCTACTGCGCCGGCGTCGATCGCGCCGTGGAGACGGTGGAGAAAGCCCTCGAGCTGTACGGCCCTCCGATCTACGTGCGCAAGCAGATCGTTCACAACAAGCACGTCGTGGAGACCCTTGAGAGCCAGGGCGCGATCTTCGTCGAGGAGAACGCCGAGGTGCCGGCCGGTTCGATCGTCATCTTCTCGGCCCACGGCGTGGCCCCCGAGGTGCACGAGCAGGCCCAGCAGCGCGGCCTCAAAGCCATCGACGCGACCTGCCCGCTGGTCACGAAGGTGCACGCCGAGGCGCGTCGCTTCGCCGGCCAGGACTACGACATCCTGCTCATCGGGCACGACGGCCACGAAGAGGTCATCGGCACCACCGGCGAGGCCCCGTCCCACATCACGCTCGTCGACGGACCCGAGGACGTCGCCAACGTCGAGGTGCGCGACCCCGAGAAGGTCGTGTGGCTTTCGCAGACCACTTTGTCGGTCGACGAGACCATGGAGACCGTCGACAACCTGCGCCGCCGCTTCCCGCTGCTGCAGGCGCCCCCCAGCGACGACATCTGCTACGCCACCCAAAACCGCCAGCAGGTGGTCAAGGAGATCGCCGGCGAGTGCGAGCTGGTGCTGGTGGTGGGCTCGGTCAACTCCTCCAACTCGGTGCGGCTGGTCGAGGTGGCGCTGCAAGCCGGCGCCAAGGACGGACGGCTGGTCGACTACGCCAGCGAAATCGACGACGCCTGGCTGGAAGGCGTTTCGACCGTCGGCGTCAGCTCGGGCGCCTCGGTGCCCGACAACCTGGTGCGCGACGTCTTGGCCCACCTGGCGCAGCGCGGCTTCACCGACGTCGCCGAGGTGGAGCCGGTGACGGAGAAGCTGACGTTTTCGCTGCCGCGCGAGCTCGTCAAGGACATGAAGGCCGCCGCACGCCCGACGACGTGACGGCCGCGGACGCCGAGATCGGCTTCGGCGAACACGGAATGGAGCGGCGAGCGCTAAGTCCGACGTCTCCTCGCGCAGCGCCTCGTGCTGCGGCTGCCGAGCGGCGAGCTCGACCTGGTCGGCCTCGGGAAGCTCCTCGGCCGAAACTCCGAGCTCGGCGAACTTTCTGGCCGTGACCAGCACGCGCGACTCCAGCGAGCCGATCGTGGAGTTGTACGCGGACACCGCGCCGGACAGCGACGTGCCGAGTTTGGACAGATGCCCGCCCATGGTGGCCAGTCGCGAGTACATCTCCTTGCCGAGCGCGTGCACCTGCGCGGCGTTGGCGGCCATCGCCTCCTGCCTCCAGGCGTAGGCGATCGTGCGCAGCAGCGCCACGAGCGTGGCGGGCGTGGCCAAGACGATGTCCCGCGCGAACGCGTACTCCAGCAGGCTCGGGTCGCGTTGCAGCGCCGAGTCGAGAAAGGCGTCGGCGGGGACGAAAAGCACCGTGAACTCCGGAGTGGAGTCGAACGCCCGCCAGTACTCCTTCTTGGACAGTTGATTGACGTGCGCGCGCAGCTGCTTGGCGTGCATGTCCAGCTGGCCCGCCCTGACCGTCTCGTCGCGGGTCTCCAGCGCGTCCAGGTACGCGTTGAACGGCGCCTTGGAGTCGACGACGACGTGCTTGCCGCCCGACAGATGCACCACCAGGTCCGGACGCACGGCCTGGTCCTCGATGGTCGCCGACGCCTGCTCGGTGAAGTCGCAGTGCTCGAGCAGCCCCGCCGACTCGACGATGCGCCGCAGCTGGTGCTCGCCCCAGCGCCCCCGCACCTGCGGCGCGCGCAGCGCCGACACCAGCTGGCCCGTCTGATCCCGCAGCGCCTCGCCCGTCGCCGTCGCCTGCGCCACCTGCGTGCGCAGCTCGGTGTAGGCCGCCAGCCTCGACCGCTCCACGTCGCCGACGTGCCGCTCGTAGCGATGCAGTGACTCGCGCAGCGGCGTCATCAGCTCGTTGAGTGCGGTTCGCGACTGCGCCGCGGCGTCGGCGGTGACCGCCCGCAGCGACTGTTCGAGGCGGTATTCGTTGTCGCGCGCGGCTTCCAGCCTGGCTGACAGTGCGGCGTTCTCCGTCGCCGTCCGGGTTTTGGCGGCCAGCCATCCCAGCGCGATCCCGGCGGCCAGGCACAGCAGGGCGATGAGGACGTATGCCATGTCGACCAGGCTACGGGCAGTAGGGACTGACGCGGCGTCAGTACCGTCGCGTCGTGGGAATCGGGCTGATCATCGTGCTGGTACTGGTGTCGGCGCTTACGGTGGTCGCCGCCGCCTGCGGCCTCATAGCGTTCGTCAAGCATCGGCAAGCCCTCGCCGACGCGGGGGAGCGCTACACCGCGGCCGGTGCGCAGCTTGAGCGCGCTTCCTCGGTCCCGCAATACGCGCTCGCGGCGGAGACGGCCGTCGAGGGCCGCATTACGTGCGCGTCGCGCGCAAGATCATGGGGTTGGACGAGGGTCCCCCCCATTCCGGCCACGAGCGGGCAGCGCGCCGCTGGCAGCATCACAAAGGACGTCGAGGTCGTCGTCGAAGGAAGACGTCATGGGGCAAGTCCCACGCCCGGCGACGGCACGAGGCACTACCACCCCGGCGGAATGGCGCAGGGCAGGCCGATGCCCGCCGGCTTCTATTCCGAGCCGTTGCGGGCGACGCCGCTTGGGACCGGCAGTGTGCATCGTCGTCAATATGTCGGCCCACAACGCGCTGATCATGCCGGCCATGGTCAACGGCGTCGTCGGCAGTTACACGGCCGGCTACTCCGCCGGCTTGGCGCAGGCCGGGGGTCTTGTCGACGTCGCGGACGGCGTCGCAGGCATCTTCGACATCTTCTGAGGCCGGTGCCGCCTCAGGCGTCGGCGGCCAACTTGGCGCCGAAGCCGACCAGCGCGAACCCGGCGCCGGCGTCGACCGCGCGGCGCACCGCGCGGCGGCGGATCCAGGCGCGGACCCGATGCAGGAACGTCACCACCAGCGCCAGCCAGATCACGTCAACGACGATGAACGACGCCGCCATCAGCACCGGCCACGCCACGGAGCCGTCGCCGCCGGCCATGAACTGCGGCAGCACCGACAAGAACAGGGCCAACGCCTTCGGGTTGGTGATATTGGACAAAAACCCTTGAGACCAGCCGTGCAGGGCCCGCCTTGTTCCGGCGTCGGCGGCCGGCTCGGCGTCGGCGCGGTATCGGCCGCGGCACGCCGCGACCAGCGAGTGAACGCCCAGATAGGCCAGGTAGCAGACGCCGGCCCAGCGCAGCACGTTGAACAGCGTCTGCGACTGCACGATGAGCGCGCCGACGCCCAACGCCGCGGCGGCGCCGTGCACCACGTTGCCCGAGGCGATGCCGAGATTGGCGTACATGCCGGCTTTCCGTCCGCGGGCCACGGAGTTTTTCATGACCACGGCGAAGTCCGGCCCCGGCGACACCGCGATGAAACACGCGAACGCCAGGAAACTCAGGTAGGCCGTCAGCGTCATATGGCCGACCCTACGCCGCGCCTACATGTCATGTGGTTGGCGTGCAGGCGATTCGCACGGCGTCGCTACCGTGGTTTCATGTCCGACTCTTTTGAAGACGTTCTCGCCACAATCGTGGGAATGGCGATCGTCGCGGCGGCCGTCTTCCTCCTGATCTTCGTCGTGCGAAGGCTCTACCGGCTCGCCCGTTTCGGCAGCGTCCGTACGCCCCGTCGGCGAACCCGTCGAGCCGGCGGCGACGCGACGGGCGGCGGCGTCTTCTTTGGGGGCGGTTTCAGCGGCGGCGACGGAGGCGGCTGTTCCGACGGCGGAGGCGGCGGCGGGGGAGGAGACGGCGGGGGCGGCTGCTGACGCCTCAGACCAAGCTGTCGCGCCACTGTTCGTGCAGCCGGGCGTAGTGGCCGTCTCCCGCGGCGAGCGATTCGGGCGGGCCGTCTTCGACGACGTGTCCGGCCTCCATCACCAGGACCCGGTCGGCTATCTCTACCGTGGACAGCCGGTGGGCGATGATGATGGCGGTCCGGTCCGCCAGGATCGTCCGCAGCGCCCGCTGCACCAGCCGTTCGCTGGGAATGTCCAGAGAAGACGTCGCCTCGTCGAGGATCAGGACCCTGGGGTCGGCGAGGAACGCCCGCGCGAACGCCACCAGCTGCCGCTGGCCGGCGGAAAGCCGGCCGCCGCGTTTGCGCACGTCGGTGTCGTATCCGTCCGGCAGCGCGGATATGAACTCGTGCGCGCCGATTGCCGAGGCGGCGGCCTCGATCTCGGCCCTGCTCGCCGACGGCCGCCCAAAGGCGATGTTGTCGCCCACGCTTCCGTTGAACAGGAAGTTCTCCTGCGTCACCATGACGACGGCCGCGCGCAGATCCGCCTCGGGCAGATCGCGCAGGTCGACGCCGTCCAGCGTCACCGAGCCGTCGGCCGGGTCGTAGAAGCGAGAGACCAGCTTGGCCACAGTGGTCTTTCCCGCGCCGGTGGCGCCCACCACCGCCGCGGTCTGGCCCGCCGGGATGTGCAGATTCAGCCGCGGCAGCACGACATCGCCTTCGCGGTACGAGAACGAGACGTCGGCGAAGCGCAGCTCTCCGCGCGCCGACTCCAACGCCCGCGGCGTCTCGGCCTCGGGCACGTCGGGCTTCTCGTCGAGCACCCCGGACAGCTTCTCCAGCGCCGCCGTCGCCGACTGCAGCGAGTTGTAGAACATGGTGAGCTCCTGAATGGGCTCGTAGAAGCGCCGCAGCAGCAGGAGGAAGCCGGCGAGCACGCCGATCGTGGTCTCGTCCTGCATCACCAGATACCCGCCGTACAGCAGCACGCCGGCGACGGTGACGTTGCCGATTCCCTTGGTGCCGCCGGCGAACACGGCCGCGGCGCGGTGCGCCTCCACGTTGGCGTCGCGGTTGTCGCCGTTGAGACGGTCGAAGATCTTCATGTTGCGCGGCTCGCGCCGGTAGGCCTGCACCGCGCGCACTCCGCCCATCGACTCCACGAAATAGACGATGACCAGCGCGATCGTCTCGCGGGTCTTGCGGTACATCCGCGACGAGACCTTGCGGAACCAGTTTCCGAGCAGGATCATCGTCGGCATCGTGATCAGCGCGACGAGCTCGAGGTGGAAGTCCATCCACAGCAGAATCCCGCTGATGCCCAGCAGACTCATGACGCTCAAGACCAGGTCGTCTACGCCCTCGTCGGTCAGCTCCCGAATGGCGTCCATGTCGGACGTCAGCCTGGCCACGACCCTGCCCGACGTGAACCGCTCGTGGAAGCCCACCGAAAGCTTCTTGAAGTGCGCGAAGACCCGGCGGCGCAGGTCGAGCAGCATCGCCTGGCTCACCCGGCCGATCAGCGAGATGGACCGCCGCACGGCCAGGAACTCGGCGAACGTGGCCGCGGCGAACGCGACTCCGACGGCGAGGATGACGGTGTAGTCCCCGGAGTCGCGCAGCGCGGGGATGCCGTCGTCGATGCCGAACATGACCAGCACCGGACCCGAAAGCGACGCGGCGTTGGCGATCATGAGGAAGACGACGATCACGGCGATCCTGCGCTTGTGCGGACGGATCAGCGACAACAGCAGGGCGCGGCTGCGCGAGCGCAGCACGGCCACCGACTCGGCGTCGCCTGCCTCGGCGAACGTGCGTTCGGCCGCGTCGTCTTCGGCCTTGCCGCGCCAGGCGTCGGCGGCCGTCTCCGCGGCGTCGGTCTGCGGCGCAGCAGTCATGAACGCACCTCCTCGGATGCGGCGGAGAGGACTTGGGCGTAGGCGGGCGTGGACTCCAGCAGCTCGGCGTGGTCGCCGGCCGCGGCGATCTTGCCGCCGTCGAGCAGGGCGACCCGGTCCGCCAAGGCCACCGTGGACGGCCGGTGCACCACGAGCAGGGCGGTGGTGCCGCGCAGCACGCTGGTCAGCGCCCGCTCCACCAGCTCCTCGGTGTGCACGTCAAGCGCCGACAGCGGGTCGTCGAGCACCAGCACCGCGGGCTTGACGATCACCGCCCGCGCCAGGGCCAGCCGCTGCCGCTGGCCTCCCGAAAGCGAAAGCCCCTGTTCGCCGACGCGGGTGTCGAGTCCGTAAGGCAGGTCGTGGACGAACTCGGCCTGCGCGACCTTCAGCGCCTGTTCCACGTCGGCGTCGTCGGCGTCTGCACGGCCGAGCGTCAGGTTTTCTCGCACGCTCATGGAAAACAGCGTGGGGTCTTCGAAGGCGGTGGCCACGACGGTGCGCAGGCTGGCCAGCGTCACGTCGCGAATGTCGACGCCGTCGACGGTCACCCGGCCGCCGGTCACGTCGTACAGCCGCGGAACAAGCGAGACCAAAGTGGTCTTTCCGCTTCCGGTGGCGCCGGCGATGGCGAGCGTCTCGCCGGGTTTGACGTCGAGGTCGATCCCGTCGAGCACGGGCGTCTCGGCCCCGTCGTACCCGAAGGTCACGTTCTCGAAGCGCACGTGCCCGCGTGCCCGCTCCCGCTCGAGGACGCGGGCGTGCGGAGCGTCGGCGATGGCCGGTTCGGTGTCGAAGACGTCGCGGATCCGGTCGGCGGCGGTCATGGCTTCGTTGCCGATGGCGATGATCCAGCCGAGCGCCTCGATCGGCCACACGAGCATCAGCTGCAAGGTCACGAAGGCCACCAGCGCGCCCACGGTCATCGTGCCGTCGGCGACGACGATCGCGCCGGCGACCAGCACCGCCGCCAAGGTGGCGTTGGGGATCAGCGTGAAAAGCGACCAGGAGCGGGCGGCGACGTTCATGCGGGCGACCGACAGGTCGTGCAGCGACGTCGTCTGCTCGTCGAACCGTCGCTTCATGTGGGGCGCGCGGCCGAAGGACTTGATGGTACGGATTCCCACCGCCGCCTGCTCGGCGATGTCGGCGACCTCGCCCTGCTGGTCCTGCACCGCGCGCGAGGCGGCGATGTAGTCGCGGGCGAAGTTGCGCGCCACGACGAACAGCGGTATCGCCGCCGCGGCCACCAGCAGCCCGAGCTGCCAGTGCAGCGTCAACAGCTGAACGACGACGACCACGTAGGTCAGCAGGCTCGTGAGTGCGAAAATCATGCCCCAGGCCATGAACCGCCGCAAGGAGCCCAGATCGGCGGTGGCGCGGGCGAGCAGCTGCCCGGAGTTCCAGCGGTCGTGAAAGCCCGGATGCAGCGCCTGCATGTGGGAGTAGAGGTCGGCGCGGATGTCGGCCTCAAGGCCGAGGGCCACTCGGGCCTGAATGTAGCGGCGCAGCCAGATCAAAAGGCCCTCGGCGCCGCCGAGCACTCCCGCGGCCGCGGCGAGCAGCCACAGGCCGCCCACGTCCCCGGAGGCGATGGGTCCGTCGACGGCGTACTGGATCACGCGGGGAATCGTCAGCGCCGCCCCCGTGGCGGCGACGGCGAGCACGAACATGACGATCATGCGGGGCAGGTACGGGCGCAGATAGCAGCGCAGCTTCCACAAACTGGACATGGCACGCCGCCGCGAGGGCGGCTCGGGCGGTGCGGGAT
>JBOGDN010000093.1:0-2276 GCA_050742995.1 Stackebrandtia sp.
CCCCGTTCAGCAGCAGGTTGTTGCGGCCGTAGAAGATCGCGAGGTCGGTGGCGCCCTGGTCGCTGTGCGCCTCGCTGTCGTCGTCGTAGCCGTAGGCGGGGTTGCCGATCTCCCAGGCCTCGAAGCCGAAGTACACGACGTCGCCCGGAATCGGGGTCACCGTCGGGTTCTCCCGGCCCGGTTTAGGCTCGGCGAACGGCGGCACCAGCGTGTAGACCTCGTTGCGGGCGTACTTGGCGTGGTAGGCCGAGCCGCTTTGCGGCAACGCGTCCCACACCGCCTTGCACGTACGCGGCGCCTCGGCGTCCAGCAGCACGGCGCGGCAGGACACGCCCCGCTTGTCCAAGGCGATCGTGATGTAACGAGCCACTGTAGAGACCTCCTCGAAGGATGCGAACGCTGACGAGCCTGCTTACTTGACGACCGAGGCGACGGCGTCGGCCCAGATGTCAAGCGCCTCGTCGATCTGCTCCGAGCCGACGATCAGCGCCGGGATCATCCGGACCACGTTCATGTAGGCGCCGCAGGTGAGCAGCAGCAGGCCGCGCTCGGCGGCCGCCTTCTGCGCGGCCTGCGCGGTCGCGGTGTCCGGCTTGCCGTCCGGCGTGGTGAACTCCGAGCCGACCAGCAGGCCGAGCCCGCGCACGTCGCCGATCGCCGGGGTCTTCTCGCCGATCTGCCGCGCGCCGTCGAGCAGCTGGACGCCGCGAGCCGCCGCATTGTCGACGAGCCCCTCCTCCCGGATCACTTCCAGGGTGGCCGCCGCGGCGGCGCAGGCCACCGCGTTGCCGCCGTAGGTGCCGCCCTGCGAACCCGGCCACGCCTTGGCCATCAGCTCCTTCGAGGCGGCGATGCCGGACAGCGGGAACCCGCTGGCAAGCCCCTTGGCGATCAGCACGACGTCCGGCCGGACGTCGAAGTGGTCGTGGCCCCAGAACTTGCCGGTGCGGCCGAAACCGGTCTGGATCTCGTCCATCACCAGCAGGATTCCGTGCTCGTCGGCGCGCTCCCGCAGCCCGGCGAGGAACTCGGCGTTGGCCGGGACGTAGCCGCCCTCGCCGAGGACCGGCTCGATGAAGAACGCGGCCGTCTCGTTCGGCGCGCTGATCGTGGCGAACAGGTAGTCCAGCTCTTGCAGCGCGAACTCGGTGGCGGTGCGCTCGTCCCAGCCGTAGCGGTAGGCGTAGGGGAACGGCGCCACGTGCACGCCCGACATCAGCGGCGAGAAGCCCGCGCTGAAGCGGGTGCCGGACGTGGTCATCGTCGCGGCCGCGACCGTCCTGCCGTGGAAGCCGCCCTGGAACACCACGATGTTCGGCCTGCCGGTGGCCTGCCTGCTCAGCCGCAGCGCGGCCTCGACGGCTTCGCTTCCGGAGTTGGAGTAGAACAGCGAGTCGAGCCCCTCGGGCAGCACGTCGCCGAGGCGTTCCGTCAACTCGAGCATCGGCTTGTGCATCACCGTGGTGTACTGACCGTGAATCAGCTTGCCGATCTGTTCCTGCGCGGCGCGCACCACCTTCGGATGGCAGTGGCCGGTGCTCGTCACGCCGATGCCCGCGGTGAAGTCGAGATGACGGCGACCGTCGGAGTCGTATAGATAGACGCCCTCGCCGTGGTCGACGACGACCGGAGTGGCTTGTTTGAGCAGAGGAGAGAGCTGAGCCATGACAGCGGTGCTCCTTACAGACGCCGGGGTTTTCGGACGGCGACGAGCCAGGTAGGCTCGTCTTGTAGATTGTTGACAATTGTACATAGCTTGGCCGCGGCTTGCGGAGCAACAGCGGCACGCGGACGTAAGCGATCAAGGAGTGACTCCGATGCCAAGTGAAAGCAGCGTTGTCGACGCAGTCGTCAAGGAACTGTTCATCGGCGGCAAGTGGACCGCCGCCTCCGGCGGGAAGACCTTCCCCGTGCACGACCCCTCCACCGGCAAGGCGCTGTGCCAGATCGCCGACGCCTCGCCTGAGGACGGCATGGCCGCGCTCGACGCCGCGGCGGCCGCACAGGACGCCTGGGCGAACCACCCGCCGCGGGAACGCGGCGAGATCCTGCGCAGGGGCTACGAGGCGCTGACGGCCCGCGTCGACGAACTCGCCTTGCTGATGACCCTGGAGATGGGCAAGCCGCTGGCCGAGGCGCGCGGCGAGATCGCCTACGCCGCCGAGTTCTTCCGCTGGTTCGCCGAGGAAGCGGTGCGCATCGACGGCGGCTACGCGACGGCGCCCAACGGCGCCGGCCGTTTCCTGATCGCCAAGCAGCCCGTCGGCCCCTCGCTG
>JBOGDN010000094.1:0-6853 GCA_050742995.1 Stackebrandtia sp.
CCGACACCTACCACGGCGGCCAGATGCCGCGGCGGCTCGCCGGCGTCGAGTACGCGGCGCAGGCGGCGCGGGTGCTGGCGCCCGGCGGCGTTTACGCGGTCAACGTCCTCGACATGCCCGGCTTGACGCTGTCGAAGCGGCAGGCCGCCACGCTGCGCGAAGTGTTCGCGGATGTTTGCCTGCTGGCCACGCCGGGAATGCTGCGGGGCAGACGCGACGGCAACGTCGTGCTCGCCGCGACCCGCGAGGCCGGCGGCGTTCCCGTCGGGCGGATTCAGAAGGCCGCGCGCGCACGCCTCAACCTGGCGATGCGGCACGGCAGGGCGCTGGACCGTCTCCTGTCGGGGACCGCGCCGGTGACCGGGTAGACGAAATACGGCGTGCGCGTGCGACGTTGCCTTGCTGAGCAAGTACCGCCAACCGAGGAGAAGCGATGCCAGCCGTCACCGCCGACACACTGGTGCTGCCCCGCGTGGTGACGCCGCCCGACGCCGTCGACCGGCCGGCGGTCCAAGTCGCCGACTCGATGCGCGCCCTGGAAGGCGCCGGGTTCCCAGTGCGACGACCGTTTCCCAGGCCCGGATTCCACCACTCCGGCTCCGACCCGTTCCTGCTGCTTGACCACATGGTCGCCGCCTACGAGCCGCAGGAGGCCAAGGGCGCCCCGTGGCACCCGCACCGCGGGTTCGAGACCGTCACCTATCTGATGGACGGCACGTTCGTCCACCACGACTCGCACGGCGGCGGCGGGCGCATCGACGACGGCGACACCCAGTGGATGACCGCCGGCTCCGGGATCCTCCACGACGAGCTGCCAAGCGAGGAGCTCGTCGTCAAGGGCGGCTACTTCAACGGCGTCCAGCTGTGGGTCAACCTGCCCAAGACCGCCAAGTGGACCCAGCCGCGCTACCAAGACATCAAAGGGGGCAGGCTGACGCTGCTGTCGTCGGACGACGGCGGCGCCCTGGTGAGGCTCATCGCCGGAAACCTCGGCGAGCACGCCGGACCCGGCGTCACGCACACCCCGATCACGCTGGCCCACGCGTCGCTGAGCCCCGGCGCGCGGCTGCGACTGCCGTGGAGCCCCGACTTCAGCGCCATGGCCTTCGCTTTCGCCGGAAACGGGACGGCCGGGCCGCACGCGCGTCCCTTCGCCGAAAGCCAGCTGACGGTGTTCGGCCCCGGCGACGCGATCGCCGTCGCCGCCGACAAGACGCAAAACACCCGCACCGGCCAGTTCGAGGTGCTGCTGCTCGGCGGGCTGCCCATCGGCGAGCCGATATCCCGCTACGGGCCGTTCGTCATGAACACCAGGGCCGAGATCATGCAGGCCGTCGAAGACTTCCAGGCTGGACGCATGGGAACCGTCCCCGCCGCCGAACTGGGAGACGACGCCTAACCCGCGGCGGCGTGCCGTTCGAACTCGACGGGGTCGTGGGCGCAGAAGATCCGCACCTCGTCGGCGTGGTCGGCGCGCAGCCGACGCATCCGCTCCTGGTTGCGCACGCGTGAGGCTTTGTCGATCTGCACCACGTGCTCGAGACCGGCCAGGCCCTTAGGACAGCGCGGGTGATCCGGATCGATCCTGTCTCGGTGGAAGTAGGCGTCGCCGGCGGCCAGCAGCCAGCCGTCGCCGCCGTCGACGGCGATCCCGGAGTGCCCGCGAGTGTGGCCGTGCAGCGGCACCAGCAGAATCTCCGGCGGCAGGCCCTCCAGCTGCCGCACCGCCTCGAAGCCGAACCACGGCTCCCCGTCCTCCTCATAAGTCGCCCACTTCGGACCGTGAGCCCACTGTCGAGACTGGTAACGGCGACGTTCGTCGCGATGAACGGGCCGCTTCGCCGCGTCGAGTTCGCGCGCGTGGAGGTGCACCGTGGCGTGGGGGAAGTCGGGCATCCCGCCGGCGTGGTCGTAGTCGAGGTGGGTCAGCACGATGTGCCGCACGTCCTCGACGGCGAAGCCGAGCCGGCGCACGTGGCCGGCCGCGGTGTCGGCGTCGGTGATGTTCGGGCGCAACAACCCGATTACCAGCCGAAGCGCTCCCGAGGCCTCGGCGAGGTCCGCCGGTCTGAACCCGGAGTCGACCAAGACCAGGCCGGAGTCGGTCTCGATCAGCAGGCAGTGGCAGACCATGGTCGCCCGCTCGAACCATCCGCCGGTTCCGTTGAACAGGCGTCGAGACGGCGGGTGCATCGTGCCGCAGTTGATGTGGTGTATCCGCACTACGTGCTCCTTGTCTGAGTGGGGAGGGAAGCGGCCACGAGAGCGGCAAGGCGCTCGCCCGTCGACTTCAGCGGCGCGACGTCGCGCCGCACCCTTGCCAGGACCAGCGCGCCCTCCAACGCCGACACCGCGAGCACGGCGAGCTCCTCGGCGTCGACGGGCGCGGCGCCGGCGTCGCGCAGGGCGGCGGCGAAGCGTTCGATCCACGACTGGTATCCCCCGGCGCAGCTGCGCCGAACCGACTCCAGGTCGCAGGCGTCCAGCGCGACCGCCGTGACCGGGCACCCGCGGCGAAAGTCGGTCTCGACAAGCCGCCGTCCCAAATGGCCGGCGACCTGACGCGCCATGTCGGCCGGGTCGCGGGCCTCCTCGATGAACGCGTCGAACCGCAACGCCGACGACGCCGCGGCCGCGGCGACCGCCTCGGCGGCCAGCTGCTCCTTGCCTCCGGGGAAATGGAAGTACAGCGATCCCTTGGGGGCGTCGCCGGCGGCCAGGATCTGATTCATGCCGGTGGCGTGAAACCCCTGCCGCTCGAACAGCTCCCCGGCCGCGGCCAAGATCCGGGCGCGGGTTTCGCCTCGTGTCGCCATCGCCAGAAATATACAGACTGGTCTAGAAACTCGCCACCACACCCGGCGCCCCATGTCGATCGACGCGGCGCCCGCGCGACCGTCGCGCTGAAGATCCTCGCGGTGTCGTACACAGCTGTTTAGATCGACATGTGCACATAGCGGCGGCGCCCGGACATGACGGGCAGGCTTGG
Organism: Stackebrandtia sp.; assembly: GCA_050742995.1. Classification (GTDB taxonomy): domain Bacteria; phylum Actinomycetota; class Actinomycetes; order Mycobacteriales; family Micromonosporaceae; genus Stackebrandtia. The sequence continues at coordinate 2,990 of JBOGDN010000094.1, forward strand.
CTGCGTCGGCTGGCGGCCGACGGCGAGCCTCTTGCCCCGCCCGAACACGTCGACGACTTCGCCGCCGCCGTACGCGCCCTCGAGGCCGCCGAAAGCCCTCGGTGGGTCCTGGCCGAAACCGCGTCCTCGTATCCAGGGCTGTTGCGCGCCGGCGTCCGGATCGCGCGCTGCCACGACGCCTGCCTCGTCGAGGCGATCCTGCTGAGCGCCGAAGGCCGCGGCGGTCAACCCCGCTCCGTGGCCGCCGCCTACGCCAGATTGCACGACCTTCCCGTCCCCGCGCCCGGCTCCCACGCTGCGACGGCCAATGCCGGCCGTCGTTCCGATTTTTTTCGTCAAGACACCCTCTTCGACGACTCCGACAAACCCGACCCGCGCGCCGACCTCGAGGCGCTCGTCGAAGTCCACGCCGCGCAAAAACGCCGCCTCGCCGAACTGCCCGACGGACTGCGACTGCTCGTCGCCGCCGAGTCCGCCGGCGGACTCGTCGCCGCCGAAATGACGCACCACGGGCTGCCCTGGCGCGTCGACGTCCACGACGCCATCCTCACCGACCTCATCGGCCCCCGACCGGTCGCCGGCCTGCGCCCCAAGAAACTCCAAGCCGTCGCCGACGAAATCTCCCGCGCCTTCGACGCCCCGCTCAACCCCGACTCCCCGCTGCAAGTGCTCGCCGCGTTCAAAGCCGCCGGCTTCCCCATAGAGTCCACGCGCGCCTGGGAACTCAAGAAAATCGACCACCCCGCCGTGACGCCGCTGCTGAAATACAAAGAGCTCGCCCGCATCTGGACCGCCCACGGCTGGAACTGGGCCCGCGACTGGATCAGCGACGGTCCCGCCGGCCCCGACTCCCCCGCCAAACGCTTCCGACCCGAATACGTCGTCGGCGGAGTCGTCACCGGGCGCTGGGCCACCGACGGCGGCGGAGCGCTGCAAATCCCCAAGGTCATCCGCGGCGCCGCCGTCGCCGATTCCGGATGGCGCCTCGTCGTCGCCGACGCCGCACAGCTCGAACCCCGCATGCTCGCCGCCATGTCCGCCGACGACGGCATGACCGCGGCCGCACAAAGCCACGACATGTACGCCGCGCTCGCCCCCACATTCCACGGCAGCCGCGACGACGCCAAAATCGCCCTGCTTTCGGCCATGTACGGCGGCACCGCTGGCAACGCCACGGCGCTGCTCGCCCTCATGCGACAGCGCTTCCCCGACGCGCACGCCCTCGTCGAACAAGCCGCCAGAAAAGGCGAACGCGGCGAAACCGTACGCACGTGCCTGGGACGCGCCAGCCCGCCGGCGTCGCAAAGCTGGTGGAACGCGCTGACCGGCGCCCGCGGAGACCGCGCCGCCCGCGACCGGGGCCGGTTCACCAGGAACTTCGTCGTTCAAGGCACCGCCGCCGAATGGGCGCTTGTCATGATGGCGCTGCTGCGCACGCGGCTTCACGAGGAGGGCCTGGGAAACCTCGTCTTCTTTCAGCACGACGAGATCATCGTCCACTGCCCCGCCGAGCACGCCGAGACGGTGAGCCGGCGAATCGAGGAAGCCTCCGACACGGCCACGCGAGAGGTGTTCGGCGACACCCCGGTGCGCGTGCCCCTGACCGCCGAGGCCGTGGACAGCTACGCCGACGCCAAGTGAGCACCGCGGCTCTTGCCAAAGGGGTCGCCGCAAGGCCATCATGAATACGTCGGCGCCCAGCGCACCGGCTTCGCCTTATGTACGACGGAGGCGATCCAGATGGACCACACCGTACTGGCGTACTTCAAGCCCGAACACCGGCGCGAACCCGCCCGCGCCCACACCCCGGACGAGCTCAACGTGCTCCTGGACCGGCTTCTGGTCGAGTCGTTCGAATACTCGCTGGCGAAGATGTATGTCTCCGAGTCTTCCGACGACGATCGCACCGGCGGCGAGCTGTCCGTCGGCGTCGATCCCGACCGCCGGGTCGGCAGCCTCCGCTACCGCGACTCCGAACGCACCTGGTACAGCCAAGGCGCCGACAGCACCTACCGAGAACTCGTCTACCTGTACCTCGGCCGCGAACTCGACTATCCCCACGACTCGGAGATTTCGCTGAAGCAGCTGCGCAAAGCCCTCGGCGAATTCCTCGACAGCGGCGGCGAGCGACCGGCTTGCGTCGCCTGGCAGCCCGCGCCGACGAGCTGACCTCAACGCGCCGGGACGATTTTCACCTTCCGTCGCGGCGCCGGACGCGGATCCGTCGTCAGGCGGGCATGCCGCTGTACGTCGAACCGCGTGCCGTCGTAGTGCAGCTTGGATCGCTGCAGCCCCTCCGGAGCGAAGCCCGCTCGCGCCGCCACCCGGCCCGACGCCGGATTGTTCACCCGGTGCCCCAGCTCCAGCCGGAACAGTCCCGCCTCGTCGTGCAGCCACGGCGTCAGAGCCGCCAACGCGTCCGAGGCCACGCCGCCGCCTCGCGCCTCGGCGGTGGTCCAGTACCACACCCAGCCGCAGTCATGCCTGTCCACATTCGTCGCCGCCACCGTCGCGATCGGAACATCTCGCGGCGTGACGGCCGCGAAGACGAAACCGTGTTCGCGGCTGGTCTTCCAGCTCATGGACTCCACCCACCGCGCGGCTTCGGCGGCGTCCGCCATGGGTCCGCCTTGGCGCGCCATCTCCGGGTCGGCGAAAGCCTTCAACGCGGCGGCTTCGTCGCCGGGCCGCCACGGACGCAGGATCAACGGGGTCGCCGGGCCGCTCAACACGCGCCCCACTGTGCCACGCGCCCGCCCGTAAGAAAAGCGGCGGGGCGGATGACCCTCCGTACCGGTCACCCGCCTCCGCCTGGTCTGCGGGTCAGAATCCCGCCGAGATCGTCGAGAACTCCCATTCAGCCTGGTCGATGCCGCTGCAGTTGGACACCGTGCCGCCGCCGGGACACGGCCGGTCCCGGTTGACCGCCCAGAAGGCGAACCGCGCCAGGCCGTTGCCGGACGCCCAGTCCCGGATCGTGGTCCAGTCCTCGGGCGAGGTGAGCTCCGACTGGTCGGACATGCCGTTCATGCCGGAGATCCCCATGTGGGAGTAAGCCGTCGCGTCGTCCCAGCCGTGCGCCGCCTGAAGCTTGCCCTTCAGGCCTTCGGAGGCCGCGATGGTGTCGTCGGCCATGTTCGAGCCGCCGAAGTCGAACGGCATGATCGTGAACACGTCGACGTTCGCCTCGAGCTCGGCCGAGCGGTTGATCAGCCGCTCGCCCCAGGAATTCGGGCCGGACGTGGTGGTCCCGAAGGTCAGGATCGTCTGGACGTCGGGGTTGTTCTCCTTGACGATCTTCAGCGCGCCGAGGATCCGATCCTGGATCTCCTCGTTTTCGAACTCGTCGGTGTTCTCGATGTCGATGTCGATCGCCTTGAGTCCGAAGGCGTCGATGACCTTCTGGTAGGCGCCGGCCAGCTCCTCGGGGCTGCCGCAGCGCGGGCCGAGCTTGTCTCCGCTCCAGCCGCCGATCGACGGAATGATGTCGCCGCCGCCGGCGCGAATCTCCTCGATCGCCTGCTCGTCGACGCCGCCGGTCAGCGGCCGGGTGCTGTCCCAGGCCGGATTGCAGGTGCCGTCGGAAAGGATGAACGCCATCGTGAACCAGCTGACCCCGCTGGCCTGCTGCACGGTCGACGGACTCGGCGGGTCGCCCCAGCCCATGTACAGATAGGGGGCGACTTCCATGCCCGCCGCTTCGGGGGTCGCCGACGTACCGGAACTCGGCGACTCGACCTCGTCGGCGAACGCGTACCCGCCGCCGACGCCGACCGCGAGCACGACGGCCGCGCCGGCGGCCGCCCAACTCAGCTTGCGTCTCATGTGATCTCCTGATTGATCGCGAGGCAGACGGCCCTCAAC
>JBOGDN010000095.1:0-4454 GCA_050742995.1 Stackebrandtia sp.
GTGCAGGACGTGCAAAACCGGATCGCGCCGAAGCTTTCGGCGCACAACGACGCAGTGAAGCTGGACTCGCGGCTGTTCGCACGCGTCCAGGACCTCTACGAACGCCGCGACGACCTGGACCTGGACGCGGAGTCCCTGCGTCTGCTAGAGCGGCTGCGGCTTGACTTCGTGCGCGCCGGCGCCGAGCTGTCCGAACCGGACAAGCGTCGGCTGCGGCAGATCAACGAGGAGCTTTCGTCGCTTTCGACGACGTTCTCGCAGAACCTGCTCGCCGAGACCAACGCCGCGGCCGTCCTCGTCGACGACCGCGCCGAGTTGGACGGGCTTTCCGACGACGCGATCAGCGCCGCGGCCAAGGCCGCCGAGGCGCGCGGTCTCGACGGCAAGTTCTTGTTGACGTTCAACAACTTCACCAACCAGCCGCAGCTGGCCTCGCTGCGCGACGCCGAACTGCGGGCGCGGGTATATCGCGCGTCGATTTCGCGCGGCAACCGCGGCGGTGCGCACGACAACTCCGCGACGGTGCTGCGCATGGTGAAGCTGCGGGCGGAGAAGGCGCGGCTGCTCGGCTACTCCGACTACGCCTCTTACGTCATCGACGACCAGACGGCCGGCGCCGCCGAGACGGTCGAGGACATGCTGGCGAAGGTGACGCCCGCCGCGGTGGCCAACGCGCGCGCCGAGGCCGCCGAACGCGCCGAGGCGCTTGGCGTGGAGACGGTCGCGCCGCAGGACTGGGCGCTGGCCACCGAGCTGCTGCGCAAGCGGCGCTTCGACTTCGACGCCGCCGCCTTGCGTCCGTACCTGGAGCTGGACACGGTGCTGCGCGACGGCGTGTTCGCCGCCGCCGGGCAGCTGTACGGGCTGAGCTTTGCCGAGCGTTTCGATCTGCCGGCGTACCACCCGGACGTGCGGGTGTTCGAGGTGTTCGACGCCGACGGATCCGCTCTCGGCCTGTTCTGCGGCGACTTCTACACTCGCGACTCCAAAAACGGCGGCGCGTGGATGAACTTGCTGGTCCAGCCGACGACGCTGCTCGACCAGAAGCCGGTGGTCGTCAACAACCTCAACATCCCGAAGCCTCCGGACGGCAAGCGGGCGCTGCTGACGTTCACCGAGGTCAACGCGATGTTCCACGAGTTCGGGCACGCGCTGCACGGCCTGTTCGCGACGACGACGTACCCGCGGTTCAGCGGCACGAGCGTGCCGCGCGACTTCGTGGAGTACCCCTCCCAGGTCAACGAGATGTGGGCGACCTGGCCGCAGGTGATCTCCGGCTACGCCAAGCACCACGCCTCCGGCGAGCCCATGCCCGCCGAGATGGTCGACAAGATGCTTGACTCCAAACGGTTCAACCAGGGTTTCGCGACGGTGGAGTACCTGGCGGCGGCCCTTGTGGACCTGGCCTGGCATCGCCTGACGCCCGACGACGTCCCCGACGACGTCGACGCGCGCGAGTTCGTAGAGCGCTTCGAGGCCGACACGCTCGCCCGGGCCGGAGTCGACCTGGCCGAGATCTCCCCGCGCTACCGCACCACCTACTTCGGCCACGTCTTCGCCGGCGGCTACTCGGCCGGCTACTACTCCTACATCTGGAGCGAGGTTCTCGACGCCGACAGCGTCGAGTGGTTCGAAGACAACGGCGGCCTGAAACGCGAAAACGGCGACCACTTCCGCGCCGCGCTGCTGTCCAAAGGAGGCAGCGTCGACCCGATGCGCCAGTTCCGCGACTTCGCCGGCCGCGACCCCCGCATCGAACCCCTCCTCAAACGCCGCGGCCTGGACGCGGCGATCTAGGGTTTCGACGCCCGGCTCAACCGGTCGTCCAGCGCCGCCTCGTCGGGGACGAACCACAGCTGACGGCCCCGGTTCGATTCGGCGACGAACGCCGACAGCGCCGAGCCGTCGGCGGTGCGGCGGCTCAGGTCGCCGACCACGGTCAGCCGCACCCGGTAGTTGACGAACTTCTGCACCACTTCGCCGGCAAGGCCGCTGCGCAGCCGGAAGAACTCGTCGGTCAGTCGGCCGACGGGGACCGTCACCATGTCCGCCTCGTTCCCCATCGCGTCGCCGACCAGATCGAGGAAGTCCGCGGCTTTGGTCAGCGCGGGGCCGTCCTCGGGCACGGCCAGCACCGTCACGCCGTGTCGGCGGTCCACCATCTGCGTCATAGCCGCGAAGTCTAGGCGGCAGGCGCGGCGGACGCCTGGGAATTATCTCTCCGCGGACCGATGAGTCCGCGACGGCGGCGCCGTCTACCTCTTCGAACGCAACCGATCCCGCGCTTGAAGGAGGACGTCATGTCCGCAAACGCCGCCGACCCCGGCATCGCCGTTCCCGCCGCAGACTCCGCCGCGACGACCCGCGCCCTGCTGGGCTGCGCGGTCCTCGCCGGTCCTGTGTTCGCCGCCGTCACTTTGGCCCAGACGGCTGCTCGCGGCGGCGGTTACGACCCGAAGATCCACCCGTTGAGCATGCTGAGCCTCGGCGAGCTCGGCTGGATTCAGATCGCCAACTTCGTGCTCTGCGGGCTGCTGGCCGTCGCCGGATCGTTCGGCATCCGCCGCAGCCTGCGCGCGAGGCCGGCGGGCACGTGGGGTCCGATCCTGTTCGCCGTCTACGGGATTTCGCTGGTGTGGGGCGGAGTGTTCGTCGCCGACCCGGCCTTCGGCTATCCGGCGGGCACGCCCGAGGGCGCTCCAGAACAGCTCAGCTGGCACGGGATGCTGCACGGCTTCGCCCCGGCCGTGTCCGGCGTCGCCGTGATCGTCTTGTGCTTCGTGTTCGCCCGCCGTTACGTGCGGCTCGGCAGACGCGGCTGGGCGGCGTACTGCTGGTCGGCCGTGGCCGTCGACCTGGCGCTGACCGGCGCCTCGATCGCGCTCGGCGACTTCCGGTACATGCTCGCCGGCGGCGTATACGTCTGGGTCTGGACCGCCGCGATAGCCTGGGACCTGCTGCGGCAGCGTTCCGAACAGGACGAACCCTCCCGAACCGCGAGCACGTCGGGCGCGTGATCGAAGGCCAAACGCCCAACGACGGAAGGAAAGGCATCGTGTCGAACGTCGACGTAGTCCGCGCCTGTCTGCACAGTTACATCTCCCAGGATCACGACGCCGCGGACCGGCTGATCGCCGAGGACTTCGTTTTCACCAGCCCGCAGGACGACCACATCGACAAGGCCGCGTTCTTCGAACGCTGCTTCCCCACGGCGGATCGCTTCCGATCCCAGCAGATCATCGAAGCCGTTCCCGCCGCGGGCGACGACGTCATTTTGATGTACGAGTACGAACTGCAAACCGGCGAACGCTATCGAAACGTCGAAGTGAGCACGGTGCGACAAGGCCGGATCACCGAAACCCAGGTCTTCTTCGGCGGCAGGGTCCGTTAGGGCGGCGTATCGCGCAACCATGCCGCCGGAACCGCGGCCGAAGCCAGGCCCGCCTGCTGTCTCCCTCCCCCCGTGACCGGCCGGGTTGACGGCCGCGTCCGGAGCGGATAGTGTGGCTATCGATAATAGATAGCCTAATTATCCATAATCCGAGTGGTCAGGAGCCCCCAGTGGCAGAAACGCTGTTCCAGGTCGTTTTCCTGTTGGCCGCCCCGTTTTGGGCGCTGATGATCCTGTTGCCGGCGTGGTCGTGGACGCGCCGCATCGTCGCTTCACCGCTCATCGCCGCTCCGGCCGCGGCGGTATACGCCGTCGGGGTGCTGCCGATGTTCGGCGAGGCGTGGGCGGCGGTGTCGCGGCCGGAGCTCGCCGAGATCTCGGCGTTCCTGTCCACGCCGGAGGGCACGGCGGTCGCGTGGGCGCACTTCATCGCCTTCGACCTCTTCGTCGGGCGCTGGGCCTACCTCGACGCGCGCGAGCGCGGCGTGCACCCGCTGATCATGGCGCCGGTGCTGCTGCTGACCATCATGCTCGCGCCGCTCGGCTTCCTGGCGTACCTCGCAATCCGGGCGGTTCCGACGAAGCGGTCGGCCAAGGCACCGCAGGACGCGGCCGTTTAGCGACGGCTGTCGGGGGCCAGCACCATGTCCGGGCGGGCCACGTCGTCGCGTTCGATCGCGACTCCGATCACTGCGGAGTCGGGGCCCACGACCGCGTACGGCCCCGCCATGCCGACGGCGGCCAGCTTGCCTCCGTTGCCGAACTTCGCGGCGTCGGCGGCGTCGACCTCGCGACAGGGCATCAGCCGGCGGACGGTCTCCCGCACCGAATGGGTGATCGGGGATTCCCGCTCGGCCAGGTCGTCGAGGCCGTGCGCCTCGCCGGCGGTGAAGCCGCCGACGCGGGTGCGTCGCAGCGCCACAAGGTGTCCCCCGACGCCGAGCGCGACCCCCAGGTCCCGGGCGATCGCCCTGATGTAAGTGCCCGAAGAGCAGTCCACGGTCACGTCGACGTCGAGATGCTCGCCGCGGCGCACCTCGACGACGTCGAGACGGGAAATGGT
>JBOGDN010000096.1:0-3945 GCA_050742995.1 Stackebrandtia sp.
GCCCGAGGCGGAGGATGTCGACGTGAAGGTCGAGGAGAAAGACCTCAAGGTCGACGTGTACCGCGCGTCGGGCCCGGGAGGGCAGGGCGTCAACACCACCGACTCGGCGGTGCGCATCACTCACATGGAGACCGGGATCGTGGTGGCGTGCCAGAACGAGCGCAGCCAGCTGCAAAACCGCGCCACGGCCATGGCGGTGTTGAAGGCGAAGCTGCTGCAGCGCAAGCGCGACCAGGAGCAGGCCAAGATCGAGGAGCTGCGCGGCTCGGTGGCCGCGTCCTGGGGGGAGCAGATGCGCACCTACGTGCAGCACCCCTACCAGATGGTCAAGGACCTGCGCACCGGCTGGGAGACGGCGAACATCATGTCGGTGTACGACGGCGACATCGACGGCCTGATCGAGTCCGGCATCCGCTGGCGCAAACAGCAGCAGAACCTGCGTGAGGTCAAGGACCCGATCTAGGGCCGGTGAGTGATCGCGGGGTGACCTAGCGCAGCCTTTGAGGCTATGTGGCCAGGGGCGCATCACGGCCCCCCACGGGGCGCGTAAACTCTCGGAGCGTGATTCGGCTGGAGCACGTGACGAAGCATTACCCACGGTCTAACCGCCCCTCCATCGAAGACATCAACGTGTCGATCGAGAAGGGCGAGTTCGTCTTTTTCATCGGCCCGACCGGGGCCGGGAAGTCGACCATCATCAAGCTGATGCTGCGCGAGGTCGTGCCCGACAAGGGCAAGGTGTGGGTCAACAACAAAGAAGTCACCGGAATGCGACGCTGGAAGGTGCCGACTTTGCGGCGCTCGCTCGGCTGCGTGTTCCAGGACTTCCGGCTGCTGCCGCAGCGTACCGCCGCCGAGAACGTGGCGTTCGCGCTCGAGGTGATCGGCAAACCGCAGACGGTGGCGCGACGCGTCGTCCCCGAAGTGATGGATCTGGTCGGGCTCGGCGGCAAGGAACACCGCTACCCGCACGAGCTGTCCGGCGGCGAGCAGCAGCGCGTGGCAATCGCGCGGGCGTTCGTCAACCGGCCCCTGATCCTGCTGGCCGACGAGCCGACCGGAAACCTCGACCCCGACACGTCGATCGAGATTATGCGGCTGCTCGACCGGATCAACCGCACAGGCACCACCATCGTGATGGTCACTCACGACTCCAACATCGTCAACCAGATGCGTCGCCGGGTCGTCGAGATCGAAGGCGGCCAGATGGTGCGCGACCAAGCCCGCGGAGTTTACGGCTAGGCGTGGCAGAGGAAGAAAGGGCAACGGAGTAGTCGATGCGGGCTAAGTACGTACTGTCTGAGGTACTTGTCGGTCTGTGGCGCAACGTCAGCATGACCGTCGCCATGATCATCACCATGTCGGTCTCCCTGACCATGCTGGGCGCCGGACTGCTGCTGTATACGCAGGTGCAGGACACGCAGGAGCAGATGCGCGGGGAGGTGCAGATCGTCATCTATCTCGACAAGGAGATCGAGGAAGGCGACGACACCCAGACGCAGCTCAACGAGGCCCTGGACGGCGACGACAGGATCAAGGAAGTCGACTTCAAGACGAAGGAAGAGGCCTTCACGCACTTTCAGGAGCTGTTCGCCGACGCCCCGGACCTGATCGAGAGCGTCGATCCCGAGCGGCTTCCGGCGTCCTTCGACGTGACGTTGCACGACATGGACGCCGACGCCGACGCCTTCATCGCCGACTACAAGGACGTCGACGGCGTCGAGCGAATCACCAACCAGCAGGACATCCTCGAGAAGGTGTTCGGGCTGCTTGGCGGGATCCAGAAGCTGGCGTTGCTCATCGCGCTGGTGCAGGGCATCGCGGCGTTGATGCTCGTGGCCAACACGATCCAGGTCGCCGCGTACTCCAAGCGCCGCGAGGTGTCCATCATGAAGCTGGTGGGCGCGTCCAACTGGTTCGTTCAGGCTCCGTTCGTGCTCGAAGCAGTCTTCGCCGGAGTCCTGGGCTCGCTGTTGGCGTTCGCCGCGCTTGCCGCGGGCAAGGCGTTCTTGGTGGACGGAGCGTTCAAGGACGTGTTCGCCATCTTCGCGCCGATGACGTGGCCGACAGTCTTGCTCATGTTGCCTATTTTGGCCGGCATCGCCAGCTTGATCAGCGCCGTGACGGGCTGGGTCACGCTGAGATTCCAGGTCAAGGTGTAGTCCGGACGCATCGACATTGACACGTCGACACGCGCGGAAATGTCGAGAATGTCAGGTTGACCGGCGTACATTGCCGGTATGAACGCGAGACTGTGGAGCGCGGCGGCAAGTGCCGTCGCGCTCTCGCTCGCCCTCACTCTCACCAGCGGCGCGTCGGCCGACCCGGCGACCGAGAGCGACCTCGACCAGGCGGAACAAGACCTGGCCGAGGCCGAGGCCACGCTGGAGAACGCGACAAAGGAGGCTCGCGAGGCCGGCGAAGCCCTTAAGGAGGCCGAGCGCGAGCTGCCCGGCGCTCAGGATCGCGTCAACACCGCCCGCGGCGTGACGGCCGCCGCCAAGATCGCCGCCGACACCGCGGTGGACGAGGCCGACGCCGCCCGCGAGGTGCACGGTCAGGCCGAGTCCGAGTTCGACGACGCGCAGGCCTCCGTGACGCAGGCCCGCGACGACCTCAGCGACATCGCGCGGGAGACGTACCAGGGCGGGGATTTCATCGCGATCAACGCCGTGCTCTCGTCCACGGATCCGCTCGACGCCGTCGAGCGGATCGGATACGTCAACCAGGTGGCCTTCAGGCAAAGCGAAGCCCTCGACGACGTGGTGCGGCTGCGGCAGGACGCGCGCGAGGCCGAGCGGGACGCGAACGAGGCGCGCGAGGACGCTGAGGACGCCGAGGAGGCGGCTGAGGAGGCCCTTGAGACGGCGCAGACCGAGGAGGCCGCCGCCGAGGCCGCCGAGATCGAGCTGGAAGATCTGATCGACACTCAGGCCGACGCGCTGGACGTCGCCGAGTCCGAGCGCGACGAGAGCCTGGACCAGTACGACGAGGCCGAGGCCGAAAGCGAGCGCCTCGCCGACTTGCTGAAAGACGCCGGCGCCGGAGACGATCAGCCGTCCGGCGGGGACAAACCGAGCAACGACTCGGCGCGATTGTTGATGCCGGTCGCCGGCTGGAAGTCGAGCGACTTCGGCAACCGGTACGACCCGTACTACGACGTGTGGCAGATGCACGCCGGCACCGATTTCGCGGCCGGCGGCGGCGCCCCCATCTACGCCGCGGACTCCGGGACCGTCGTCCAGGCCGGCTGGAACGGCGGATATGGCAACTACACCTGCCTGTACCACGGCGACAACGTGTCCACCTGCTACGCCCACCAGTCGCGTATCGACGTGGGGCACGGCGAGAGCGTGCAGCGCGGCCAGCAGATAGGCGCCGTAGGCACCACCGGCGCCTCCACGGGCGACCACCTGCACTTCGAGGTCCGCGTCGGCGGCAGTCCGGTGCAGCCGCTCGACTGGCTGCCTTCGTGCCTGTGCTGACGAGGCCGTGACTTTGTCCCGTTTCCTGCTGCGCGTTCACCGGGCGTGACGGTCCTTGCGAAGCGCCGTCGTTGGAGTTTTTACTCGCGGCGTTGTCGGCACGTCCGCATTCGACACCGGGATGCGGGAGCGCCTGCGCCTTGGTCTTGTCTGTTCGATCACGCGGGGCTTGCGGCCGTACAGCGGCTTACGGCCGTTGCACTGGCCTGGAGGCCGCTCGCCACGGAAGAGGACAAAGTCACGGCCTCTCCAAACTCGGTCGCGACACGGCGACTGACCTCGTTAAGCTTGCGGCATGGCCAAGGAGAAGGGGATCAAGCTCGTCACGTCCAACAAACGGGCGCGACACGACTACGCCATCCTCGACACATAAGAGGCGGGGCTGGTGCTCACCGGCACCGAGGTGAAGTCGCTGCGAGCGGGCCGCGCGTCCCTGGCCGACGCCTACGCCGATCTGTAC
>JBOGDN010000097.1:0-8528 GCA_050742995.1 Stackebrandtia sp.
CTGCTTGCGGATGCGCTGCAGCAGCACCATGAGCAGCGGGATCTCGGCGCCGATGAGCCCGCCGAGCACCAGCGCGAAGATCACGACGGCGAAGGTGTAGAGGTTGAGCCACGCGAAGGCCGCGTAAAGCGCCAGCACCGAAAGGCCGCCGAAAAGGGCGAGCAAGATCTCGATCAGCCCGAAGCACACCGCCGCCCGGCGCTGCAGCGGCTTGGCCGCCAGCGCGCCAACTCCCATGGCGAACATCATGCTTGCGATGACGATGGCGGCCTGGGTGGCGGTGTCTCCGATCAGGTAGCTGCCGAGGGTGAGCAGGGCAAGCTGGTAGACGATGCCGCAGGCGGCGCAGACGAACGCGGCGCCGAGCAGCCCGGCCCGCGCCAGGCGGATGAACGCCGGCGACCGGAGGCCGCCGGAGCGCGGACGCGGGGCCTTGTCCGTCTCGCGGCTCGCCTCAATTGCCACTTTAGGACAGTCCGGCCACGATGACGAGCGCGATCGCCAGGTGCATGGCCATCGAGACGTAGACGGCCGGGTGGCTTTCGGAACGGGTGACCAGCTCGCCGAGCTTTCCGGGCGTCATGAAGTCGAGCAGCACGAACGCCACGCCCATGACGATCAGGCTGATCAGGCCGTATATGAAGCTGGAGGCGACCGCGACGGCCAGGCCGGCGTCCCCCTCGGTGGTGTAGACGGCCATGGCGGCCACCAGACCGACGGCGATCAGGTTGGACGCCAACAGCAGCGCGGCGTTGCGGTTGCGGTCTTCCCAGATGAGCTTGCGCAGGTTTCCCGGGGTCAGCAGTTCGACCAAGACGACGCCGAGCGCCATCAAGACGACGCCGACGCCGCTGTAGGCGAGCAGCGCGATGCTCTCGTCGAGGAAGTCCGTGAGCGTGTCAGTGTCCATGTTGCGGTCGTCTCCGAGTGTGATGGATGCGAATCGATTGGCAGGCGGCGACGGTTCGGGCTACTTGCCGAAGCCGGAGCCTCCGCCGCGGAAGCCGCCCGACGGCGGAGTGCTGCTCCAGCCTCCGCCTCCCAGGAAAATGAATCCGTAGGTGGAGTGGCCGCTGTAGCGGTTGTGCGCGGTGCGGTAGTCGTCGACGTAGATCTTGGATCCGCCCTCGTGCGGCGTGACGGCGACGATGTCGTCGCGGTACTGGAGGAACTCGGCGCCCTCGCCCGCCTTGCGGTCCACGGAGCGGGCGTTGTCGTGGATCTCGTCGGCGACGTCGGCGGGCGACCTCGGCGAGACGTACGCCTGGCCGCCGTCGGACTCGTCAAGCTCGGCGGAGCGGTCGTAGGTCTTCTGGATGAAGGGGCGGGGGTCCTTGTCGCTGTTGTTCGCCACCACGACGAGCGCGATGAGCAGACCGGCGAGGGCGACCACGCCGAAGATCAACCAACGTTTGCCGACTTCGGTCACGCTCGCTCCTCGGGGCATGGTGACGACGTGCGTTGCATGATCGCGACAGTATCAGGAGCCTTCCAGGCTCGCGGACCTCAATAGACGGGTCGACGTGTGCACCATCTGCCCGGACTCCGGGTAGACGTGCACGGTCGACCAGCCGAGCGCCTCGCCGGTTTCGAACCGGTCGACGTGAAGGTACGTCAGCGCGTCCGGCGAGCCGGGGAACGTGCCCACAAGGGTCCAGGTCGGATCGAGCCGCGCCGCGCGTTCGCGAAGCCAGGCGCATTCGACGGCGAGGTCGGCGGCGGAAAGCACGTCGACGCGATGGTCGAAGCGGCACTGCCACGATCCCACCGAGACCGTGCTGCGCTTCGGCAGCGGTCCTCCCGAGTCCGGCACGCACGCGACGGTCTCGGCGTAGTGCCCTTCCGGCAGCGTCAGCACCGCCTGGTGACTGGCGCCGAGCAGCCGAAGCGACAGGCTGGCGCCGGGCACGATGTCGGGAAATTCCATGCTTCCGAGCACCGGAATGTCGGGTGCGCCGGGCAGGTAGCGCAGGTCGCAGACGCACGTGTCCTCAAATGGGATGTCGAGGTCGACGATCATGACGTCTGCGGGGGGTAGATCGTGATCTCGTTGCGCTCGATCGTCAGCCCGACGGCCGACTCGTAGTTGCCGCTGCCCTTGAAGTCCTCGTAGGACAGGTATGAGCCGTCGTCGGCCTCGTAGTCGTAGTAGTGCACCGTTCCGGCGGGGGCGAGCCCGGTGGTCGCCTCGCCGGTGTACTGGGCGCGGCCTTCCTCGTCGAGGGCGTACGTCTTGCCGTCGTACTCCACGGTGCGCGGGCCGGGCGGCGGGGCGCCCTCGACCTCGGTCCACAGCGTCAGCTCCAGGTCCGGGTCTTCCTCGACCGACAGCCAGCGTTTGACTCCGCCTCCGGTGTCGATCAGGTGCTCGCTCCACCGCACGCCGCCTTCGCTCATCCGCAGCGTTCCCCGCACCGTCAGCGTCTCTCCGTGGGTGTCGAAGATGTCGCCGGCCTTGAGAGCGCGCGGGTCGCCGCGCAGCACGTCGGAGTCGTGGTCGGCGAAGGGGTCGCGGGGAACGTACGCCTGTTCGCGACGTTCCGCTTCCCGTTCCCGCTTTTTGTTGCGGTAGATCATGTAGGCGACCACCGCCACGACCGCGACGATCGCCAGACACAGCAGGGTCATGATGGAGTTTGTCGTCATGGCGGGGAGAGAACCTCCTTGGTGGAACGGCTCCCAAAAACTGTAACCACCGCCGTCGAGCTTCGTGACTCGCGCCGCGAGTGACCCTCGTCGCGTTACGGTACGTTTCGGACAAAGTACTCATTCAATAATTTTTCCATAAAGTATACAATTACGTCACCTTGTACACGTATCTGGTACATACCGCAATGTGGCACGATGGGCCGCGCATGTAGAAGTGCGTCAATACCCCTGGAGCCTCCCTTGACTCGACGATCGCTGCTCCGTTCGCTGACGGCGGCCGCTCTGGCCTTTGCCGTCGCCGGAGGGATCACCGCTTGCGGCGACGACGACGTCCTCGAGGTCTGCACTTCGCTGCCGTTCGAGCCGTTCGAGTTCAAGGACTCCTGGCAGGACAACAAGGTCGTCGGCTTCGACGTCGACGTCATGCACCTCGTCGCCGAGGAGCTCGGCCAGACCGCGAAGATCATCGACACCGACTTCAACGCCATCGACTCGGGCAAGGCCCTGGAGGACGACCGCTGCGAGGTGGTCGCCGCCGCCTTGTCCATCACGTCCGACCGCGAAGAGGTCATGGCCTTCTCGGAGCCCTACTACGACGCCGACCTCGCCCTGGCGGTCGAGCCGGACTCCACGATCGAAAGCATGGAGGATCTGGACGGCAAGATCCTCGGCATCCAGGAGGACACCACCGGCGCCGACTACGCCATCGAACACCAGGAAGAGTACGGCTACGAGACCAAGATCTACCCCGATCTGGGGGCGCTGCGCGAGGCGCTGCTCTTCGACCCCGAGGTGCCGGCCGCGATCAACGACGTTCCGCTGTGGAACATCGAGGCCAAGGAGGAGCGGGTGGTCGTGCTCGACAGGTTCGACACCGGCGAGCAGTACGGCTACGCCGTCGCCAAGGACAACGAGGATCTGCGCGACACGATCAACCAGGTGCTCGACGAATCCCGCGAGGACGGCCGTTTCGCCGAAATCTACGAAGAGTGGATCGGAGAGGAATACCCCGGCGAGGAAGCGTCCGGCTGAGGCGCGCGGGTCTGATCGCGCTCAGCGCGGCTCGACGTCGGGATCGTCGAAGCCCGCCGCGTCGTCGGGTCCGGCCGCGGGATCGGCGACGTCCTCGAGCCCTTCGGGCAGCTCCGGAAGCCTGTGCTCAAGGCGCGTGATCTTGTCGTCCACTGCGTACAGAGCCTGGTCCAGCTGGTGGCAAAAGTAGACGTACATCTCCTTATAGGCCAGACGCTGTCGTTTCAGGAGGTCTTCCATGGACCGCAGGCGATCCAGATTGTGCTGGGTCACGGGGATCTCGTCGCGTTCGAATCGCTTGATGTCGTTGGCCAACCGGTTCGACAGCTCCCGCAGATCCACGCGTCGTCTCATCGCATCTAGCCTAGCTCAACGGGGGTAGTCACACGCTGTAAAAGCGCGTGACGCGACGCCGGTTCGGCTCGGCTTCAGCGTGGCGCGACGGTTTCTCGTCCGGAAACGGCGATACTGCTCTTTATGCACGTCATCCACGGCATGCGGGGGTTGTCGGTCGGCGTATTCGCCGCGTGCGCGCTGCTTTGCGGGTGCGAGACCAGCCCGATGGCGCATCCCGGCGCGGCGTTGGATCTCACGGAATTCGAGACCGTGGTCGCCGTCGACGGGGAGTCCGCCGTGGTCAAGTACACCCTGCGCAACACCGGCTCGACTCCGATCGTGGCCTACAACCGCGGCTGGGTCGCCGACGCCGACGACCCTCAGGCCGAGGAGCTGCGCGCCACCCAGGGCGACGTGCAGATCGTCGCCGCCGACGACAAGGTCGAGTTCTCTTTGCGCAGCCTGCGCGACTGCGACGTCGAACCGGCCACCGCCGGGTGCAAGGGCGACGGCGCGGCAAAGCCGCGTCTGGTCGGCACCGAGATCGGCGGGGGCGAGGAGCTGTCCGACCGGTTCGTCTTCGACGCCGCCGAGGTGTGGCCGGACTACCCGGCCTCCGCCGCCGACGCCCCGATCTCGCTGTCGGGCAAGTCGGTGCGGTTCTGCCTTGGCGCGGACCGGCCCAAGCACCCGGCCGCCGACGACATGTATTCGCCGACGGCCGAGGAGACCGTGCTGTGCGGCGAATCCGTCAAAGTGGACGAATTCTAAAGAGCTATTCCTTAGAGTTCCTGACTTTGTCCTCTTCCGTGGCGAGGGGCCTCCGGGTGGATGCAACGGTCGTAAGCCCCGCGTGATCGAGCAGGCAAGAGCAAGGCGGAGGCGCTCCCGCATCCCGGTGTCGGATGCAGAAGTGCCGACAACGCCGCGAGCAAAAACTCGAACGACGGCGCTTCGCAAGGACCGTCGCGCCTGGCGGACGCGCAACAGGAAACGAGACAAAGTCAGGAACTCTTAATCCAGGCCGCGGCGTTGCCGGGGAGGGCGCCGTCGACGATCTCGGCGCTGGAGACCAGCACCTCGCCGCTGATCGGCGTCGGGGTTTCGGCGAAGTTGGTCACGCACGTGAGGCTTCCGTTGGAGAAGGCGAGCACGTCGCCGTCGGTTTCCCGGTCGGCCCGCCACGTCAGCGTCCTGGGCCGGTGCTGACGGCGCACCCGCAGCGCGGTCCGGTACACCTCGAGCGTCGACCACTCGACGCCGTCCTGGGCCTGAGCCGAAAGCTCGCCCCAGTCGCCGGGCTGCGGCAGCCAGCCTGGCGCGTCCCCAAAGCCGAACGACGGACCGGTCCGCTTCCACGGCACCGGGACCCGACACCCGTCGCGGCCGCGGCGGGTGTGCCCGCTGCGTTCCCACACCGGATCCTGGAGCACTTCTTCGGGCAGGTCGGTCACCTCGGGAAGGCCCAGCTCGTCGCCTTGGTAAAGGTAGGCCGAGCCCGGCAGGGCGAGCATGGTCAAGCTCGCCGCCCGCGCCTTGGCCAGACCGACCTCGCCGCCGCCGTACCGGGTCACGTGACGTGGACGGTCGTGGTTGGACAGCACCCACGTCGGCGGGGCGCCCGCGCTCGCGGCCATGGCGATCTCGGCGTCGACGACCTTGCGGAACGACTGCGCCGCGAAGTCGGCCATCAGCAGGTCGAAGTTGAACGCCTGGTGCAGTTCGTCGGCGCGGACGTACCGAGCGCGCCGCTCCGGCGAGGTCACCCAGGCTTCGGCCACGGCCATCCGGTCGCCGGGATAGGAGTCAAGCACTCGACGCCATTCCCGGTAGATCTCGTGGACGCCGTCGACGTCGAAGTAGGGCGAGCGCTGCCGCGACGTGCCGAGCAGCTCCACCTTGCCGTCGTCCCCCACGCTCGGCAGCCCCGGCTCCTTGACGAGACCGTGCGCCACGTCGACGCGGAAGCCGTCGACGCCGCGGTCCAGCCAGAACCGCAGCACGTCGAGCAGCTCGGCGTGCACTCGCGGGTTCTCCCAGTTGAGGTCCGGCTGGGAGGAGTCGAACAGGTGCAGGTACCACTGGCCGTCGGGAAGCTGAGTCCACGCCGGACCGCCGAAGACCGAGTCCCAGTCGTTGGGCGGGCCGTCATCACAGTCCCGGAAGTGGTAGAGCTCTCGCTCCGGCGAGCCGGGGCCGGCGGCGAGGGCGGCCTGGAACCACTCGTGCTGGTCGGAGGAGTGGTTGGGGACGATGTCGACGATCACCTTCACGCCGTGCGCGTGCGCGTCGGACACGAGCGCGTCGAAGTCGGCGAGGTCGCCGAACATCGGGTCTACGTCGCGGTAGTCGGCGACGTCGTACCCGGCGTCGTTCTGCGGCGAGGTGTAAAACGGCGACAGCCACACCGCGTCGACCCCAAGCTTGGCCAGGTAGGGGATGCGATCGCGTATGCCGGCCAAGTCGCCCATGCCGTCGCCGTTCGCGTCGGCGTAGCTGCGCGGATAGACCTGGTATATGACTGCGTCACGCCACCATTCACGCATAGGGTAGTCCTCTCTGTATCACCAGTGCGACCTATTTGGGCGCCGCCCCGGTCGACCCGCGGACGACCAGTTCGGGACGGAACAGGTACTCCGCCGGCGGGACCGCCTGTCCGGCGATCTCGTCGAGCAGCGCGCGGACCGCGCCGGTGGCCATGTCGCTCACCGGCTGCCGCAGCGTGGTCAGGGAAGGAGCGGTGTAGGCCACCAGCGGCGAGTCGTCGTATCCGACGACGGACACGTCCCCCGGCACCGAAAGCCCGCGGGCGCGGGCTTCGCGGACGGCGCCGAGCGCCATCAGGTCGGAACCGCACAGCACCCCGGTGACTCCGGCTTCGTAGAGGCGACGCGCGGCCGCGGCGCCGCCTTCGACCCCGAACATGGTCAGCTCGACGTGCGGCTCGCCGACGCCCCGCATCGCCTCGGTGTATCCGGCGAGTTTGCGCTGCACCGGGACGAACCGCTGCGGCCCGGAAATCAGGCCGATCTTGCGGTGGCCGAGCGCGGCGAGATGTTCGACGGCCAGCCGCGCGGCGGCGTGGTCGTCGCAGGAGAAGCACGGCGCCGGCAGTCCTTCGACATACCCGTTCATGAAGACAAGCGGCAGCCCGGAGAAGGAGAGTTTTTCGTAACGTCCGACGTCGGCGGTGGTGTCGGCGTGCATCCCGGAGGCGAAGACGATCCCCGACACGTGCCTTTCGCGCAGCATCTCGACGTACTCGTCCTCGGTGACGCCGCCCGGGTTCCGGGTGCACAGCACCGGGGTGTAGCCGCGCAGTGCGAGCTGAGTGCTGATGACCTGGGCGAACAACGGGAAGATCGGGTTGTCCAGCTCCGGGACGACCAGACCGATCAGGCCGGCCGAATGCTGGCGCAGGGTCGCCGGGCGTTCGTATCCGAGCACGTCGAGCGCGGTCAGCACCGCCTGTTTGGTGGCGGGTCCGACCCCCGGCCGGTCGTTGAGAACCCGAGAGACCGTTGCCTCGCTGACACCGGCCTGACGCGCGATGTCGGACAGTCTGGGACGCATGGGCTGACTGTAACTCATTTGCAAAGAGGAAACAATTAGGTTGCAAACTCTTCCAATGTTTGAAAACTCTTGCTAATCTGCGGTGGTTCCCGACGCAGAGCTCGCAACTCCGTTCTCTTCCGTCGCGAGCGGCCTCCAGGCGAGTGGATCGCAAGGCGGAGGTGCTTCCGCATCCCGGTGTTGGATGCGGAAGTGCCGACAACGCCGCGAGTAAAAACTCGCACGACGGCGCTTCGCAAGGACCGTCGCTCCCGGTGGACGCGCAGCAGGAAACGGAACGGAGTTGCGAGCTCGAAGCCCGCGTCGAGACACCACATCTGATTCTCCCAAAGGAGCGGCAATGCGCACCAAGTCCGCGTCCGTCGCGGCACTCGCCGCGCTCGCCCTGACCGTCTCCGCCTGCGGCGGAGGCGGCGGCGAAGAGCAGGAATTCAGCGGCGAACTGATCATCTGGGCCGACGACATCCGCACCCCCGTGCTCGAGGAGTTCACCAAGGACTTCGAGAAAACCACCGGCGTCGAAGTCAAGGTCGAAGAACACGCCGACGAGCTCCGCGAGGACTACCTGACCGCCACCGAACAAGACCAGGGCCCCGACATCGTCCTGGGCGCCCACGACTGGATCGGCGACTACGTCCGCAACGGCGCGATCGCACCGGTGCAGCTGTCCGACGACCAGATCGCCTCCCTGGCCCCCGAGTCGGTCGACGCCGTCACCGTCGAAGACCAGCTTTACGGCGTCCCGTACGGCATGGAAAACCTCGCCCTGCTGCGCAACGCCGAGCTGGCCCCCGAGGAGCCCGCCAGCTTCGAGGAGATGGTCGACGTCGGCTCCGACCTCGTCGACGACGGCAAGACCAAGGAAGCCCTCACGACGGCGGTCGGCGTGGACGGCGACCCGTACCACGCCTATCCCATGTTCACCTCCATGGGCGGCT
>JBOGDN010000098.1:0-15697 GCA_050742995.1 Stackebrandtia sp.
GCCCACAACCGCACCGCCCCACGCCGCGCCGCCCTGCACCGCGCCGCGATAAGCCGCGCGGCCGCCCTTTTCGGCGCCGCTCATGCTGGAGTCGTTCCAGTCCTGCGCGACCTGGTCGGCCGTGGCGATGCCGACCGCGCCGACGCCGCTGGCGCGACTGGCCCACTTGGCGCCAGTCGACAGCTTGGAGTAGACGCCCGCCTTGCCGCTCTTGGCGACGAAATTGTCCCCGTTGGTCGCGGCCAGGGCTTTCTGGAGCGGCGTCATGTTCTTCGGCGAGATGAACCGGCCGTCGGGCCCTCTCGGCGCGAACCTGCCGACCCGCGTCTTGGCGAACCACGACGCGACGTTGCCGGCGCGGCCGACGCCGATCCTCGTCCCGTAGGCCGCCCAGCCCCAGCCGCCCAGCGACTCCGGCGGCCCGAGCAGGCCGCCCGCCGACGCCAGGGCCCCCACCGCGACGTCGTCGGCTTGATTGGCCATCCGCACGGCCTCGTCGATGACGTTCCTGATCTGGCGAGCCAACGCGTCGTTCGCGTCCGCCGTGCCGGCGTCGTTCACCACCGGCGTGGTCACGGCGCCGTCGGCGCCGATCGTGATGCCGGTGCCGGCGGCCAGGTCGTGAGCGTCGTCCAGCCGGCTCTGGGCCGACTTCAACTCCGAGACGAGGTCTTCGAGCACGCCTTGGCTGCGGCTGGCCGAATCCGACACGTCGTAGAGAGGCCCGGACAACGGGGACATCAGGCTCGACGCCGTCGCAGCGTCGGCGCCGGCCCACATCCCCGCGGGGATCGCGGCCGCCGACGCCACCTGGCCGCCCCGGTTGGACATGGTCCCCGACAAGCCGCCGGCCGCCTCGGCGGCCGTCGTCAATTTCAACGTGTCGAGATTTCGCAACTGCGCGTAGTCAACCATGTGCCGCTCCGATCGCCGGGCCCGCTGGACGCGGTGAACACTCAAGCCCGCAACGGCGAACAGACGACAAACAACACATTATGGACAGATTGCGCCAGACGAACAATCTTCTACATTGTGTTAATCAACACAGATCTACTAAGGATATTGCCGGTGGCTCTAATTGGCGACGAACGGAGCGGCGCCCTCGGCGACGACCACGTCGCCGTCGGCGTCCTCGAACTCCAAAAGCTCGATCGGGGACTCGGAGGCGAACACGCGGAAGATCTCGCCGCGACTGGCCACCACCGCGGGCTGCCCGACGGTGCCGGCGCGCGCGGGCGGGTTGCAGCGCACGGCGAGGCTTTCTCCTTTGGGGACGTTGAGAGCGTCGGAAACCGCGGTCTGCGAGGCGTTGTCGATGGAGATCTCCCACAGCCACTCGTCGGTGCCCGACGCGTCGCCGATCATCAGCAGGCGGGTCTCCTGACTCCAGCCGACGTCGACGACGTCGCGGATCTCCTCGCCGATCTGGCGCGCGGCGCCGATTTGCACCTTGTCGTCGGAGACCGTCAGCGGCGCCATCCACACGCGGCCGTCGGCGACGTAGGCCACCCTGCGTCCGTCGGGCGCCAGCGCCATCGCGGTCATGGAGTCGGCGTCGGAGCTGACGGAGACCTCCGTGGTGTCGCCGCTGTCGACGTTGACGACCGTGGGCTTCTCGTCGGCCAGGACGAGCAGGCGGCTGCGGTCCAGCCACTGCGGGTCCTCCAGCTCGGCCGTCCAGAAGTCGTCGACGCGGTGCAGACCGGTTTCCTGGCCCTGCGGCGCCCCGTGCATCAGCCCGTAGCCCCCGTCGACGGCCACCACCGCCGCCATGCGGTCTCTGCCCGACTCCAGCACCGCCTCGCGCAGCCCTTCCGGCTGCTCGCCGGCAAAGGGCGCCTCGGGGTCGTTGGCCCGGATCGTCCCGTCGTTGATGTAGTAGACGAGGCTGCGCGCGTCGTCGTCGTCGGACGGCGCCCGGTTGCGCGCCGACCAGTTCGACACCGGCTTGGTCAACCGCTCCTGACCGTCCACTTGCAACGTGAGCCGCATGTCCTCGCTCAACCCGAGGCTCCAGGCCAGCTGGGCGCTCATGGATTTGAAGTCGTCCACCGGCGTCGACGCCGACTCCGACGACACGTCGACGGTCACCGTGTCCTCGTCGACCGTCACCGACTTGCGGGACACGCCGGACGGGAACGAGTTCACCACCGTCGACTCGATCCACTCCGAGGGTCCGGCGACCAGCCAGTCGGCCAACTGCGTGTACGCCCGCTCGTCGCCGGGGTCGAACGCCGGGAGCCACCGCAGGTCGGGCACCAGCGTGTCCCGGGAGTCGTCGACGGCGTGGAAATACAGCGGGGTGGCTTGATACTGCCGGTCGAACTCGTCGTTGAGCAGCGCCACCTGACGGGGCGGGTCGTCGATCGTCCACGTGTCGGCGGCCGACTCGCGCGTCAGCTGGAAGGTCGCGGAGTATTCGTCCGAACCGGAGACCGGCTTGACCTGGCCGTCCTGACCGTAAACGCCGACGAGTTCGCCGGTGACCTTGGCCGTGGCCTGCTCGGTGCTGTCGACTTCGACCGACGGCGAGGCGTCGTCGAGCCGCAACAGCTGGATCCCGGCGGAGTGCTCCGACCACCTCCACGTCCCCTCGACGAACTCGTCGAGGCGCGCGTCGCGCCCGCCCCAGTCGCCGGCCGCGGCGCGCAGGAAGTTCTCGGCGGTCTCGTCGGCGGCGCGAGTCGGCTTCATGACCCGGGCGTCGTCGGCGGCGCCGGCGCCGCGGGCGTCGCGCGGCACCTCCTCCACCCGATTGACCGGGCCGCCGGCGGGCACGCCGCAGCCGGCGAGCGTCACGGTCAATATCGCCGCGACGGCCACAGCGCGCGTCGCGGCGCGCTTATTCGGCTTCGGCATCTTCTGCTCCGCAGGGGTCGGCAGAATAGTCAAGCGGCAACGGCGAGACGAGAACCTTGTCGCCGGCGTGCAGCGGCAAACTGAGGCGGAACACCGCGCCGCCGCGCGGCTGCCCCATGGCGTCCAACATCCCGTTGTGCAGCTTGGCGTCCTCTGCGCTGATGGACAAGCCTAGTCCGGTGCCGCCGGTCTGCCGCGCCCGCGAAGGGTCGGCCCGCCAGAAGCGGTTGAACACCAGCTTCTCCTCGCCGGGTTTCAACCCGACGCCTCGGTCGCGCACCGCGAGCGCCGCCGCGGACTCCGAGGAATCCAGGATCACGCACACCGGCTCCCCCTCGGCGTGCTCCAAGGCGTTGGCCACCAGGTTGCGCAGGACGCGCTGCACTCGCCGGGCGTCGATCTCGGCGATCACCGGCTCCTCGGGCAGGTGCTTGCGGATCTCCACGCCGCACTTGTCGGCAAGTCCGGCAAGCGAATTCACCACGCTGTCGACGATCGAGCCCAGCTCCACCGCCTCCACGTCAAGCGCCGCGAAGCCTGCGTCGAACCTGCTGATCTCCAGCAGGTCGCCGAGCAGCTCCTCGAAGCGGTTCAGCTCGTCGTACAGCAGCTCGGCGCTGCGCGCGGTGGGCGCGGGGAAGTCCTCCTTGGCTTCGTAGAGCACGTCTGCGGCCATCCGCACCGTCGTCAGCGGCGTGCGCAGCTCGTGCGACACGTCGGACGTGAATCTGCGCTGCAGCCGCGACATGTCCTCAAGGCGCACGATCTGCTGGTGCAGGTTTTCGGCCATCAGGTTGAACGACCCGGCCAGCCGCGCCAGGTCGTCGGCGCCGGTCACCGACATTCGTTCGTGCAGCAGCCCCGCGGAAAGGCGCTGCGCGGTGCGCGCGGCGGCGCGCACCGGCGCGACGACCATCCGCGTCACCAGCCACGCGATCACCCCAAGCAGCAGCACCAGCGTGATGCCGGCGATGACGAGGGTGTTGCGCACCAGGTTGATGGCCTCGACCTCGTCGTCCATGGGGAACAGGAAGTACAGCTCGTAACTGAGCTGCTCGGTGTACACCGGCGTGCCCACGACGAGGAACTCGCGTTCGCCCTTGCCGTCGGGGTTGACGTGGTCGAACTTGGTGCTCAGGTATCCGTCGGCGACCGACGCCTGCAGGTCGCGGGGGATGGTCGGCTCGACGACGTCGGGGACGCTCGGGCGGGACTCGGCCACGGCGGGCTCGCCGGGCAGCCGCAGCAGAACGGTCGGCGACTCGGAGCCGTCGACGTCGCCGACGTGCTCTTCGGCCTGCGCGGACAGGCGGTTCTCCAGCGTGGGGTCGTCGCGGGAGACGACGGACGCCAGCTCCTCCGACGCGCTTTCGCGTGCGGCTTCGACCTCTTCGATCGCGCCGTCGACGCGCGTGTTCACCATGCCGCCGGTGATGCTGCCGGCCACGACGAAGCCGAACACCACCACGAGGATCATCGACGCCGCAAGCGTCGCCGTCACCACGCGCAGCTGCGTGGAGGCGCGGTATGCCTTGACGACCGGGGCGCTCAGGCGCGCGGACGTCGCCGAGACGGGCTTGGCGATCCGCCTGGCGTGTCGCGCCGCCTCTCCCGCCAGGCGGCGCCCGCGCGGCTGGACTGGTTCCCTGGTCATGTTCGGTAAATCCGAACATGACCAGTCGCCGTGGGCGAGAGCCGCGACGGCCTTGGATGCGTGCCGTCCAGGTGGATGCATGGCAAGGCGGACGAGGAGCTCGTGCTTTTGCACGTGCGACGAGGACAACGCAGCCAGGCGCCGCCTGGGCGGCACGGGCTTTCCTGTCTCAACGCTGTGCCGTCGAGCATTTTTTAGGCCGTCCCGGCTTTGTACCCCACGCCTCGCACCGTCTGGATCAGCTGCGGATTCTCCGGGTCGGGCTCGATCTTGGCGCGAAGTCGCTGGACGTGCACGTTCACCAGACGCGTGTCGGCGGCGTGGCGGTAGCCCCACACCTGCTCAAGCAGCACCTCGCGGGTGAACACCTGGCGGGGTTTGCGCGCAAGCGCCACCAGCAGGTCGAACTCGAGCGGCGTCAGCTTGATCTCCACGCCGTTGAGGGTGGCGCTGTGCGCGGGCACGTCGATGGCCACCTGCAGTCCCGGACGCCCGATCTGCAGCCGCTCCGGCGACACGTCGTCGCCGCGACGCAGCCGCGCCCGCACCCTGGCCACCAGCTCCTTGGGTTTGAAAGGCTTGACGATGTAGTCGTCGGCGCCCGATTCGAGCCCGAGCACGACGTCGACGGTGTCGCTCTTGGCGGTGAGCATGACGACCGGAACCCCGGACTCTGCGCGGATCGACTTGCACACGTCGATGCCGCTCATGCCGGGCAGCATCAAATCGAGCAGAATCACGTCGGGGCGATGCTCGTGGAAGGCGTCGAGCGCCTGCTCGCCGTCGGTGACGAAAACCGGCGAAAAGCCTTCGGTGCGCAGGACGATTCCAAGCATCTCCGCCAACGACGGGTCGTCGTCGACAACCAAAACCCTTGCTCTCATGCAAACCAGCTTCCATGCGAAGGCGAATTCGTCGACTTTCACAATATCGTCGAATTGCCCAGCCTATTGCGGACGCGAGCCGCCCGACACCACCGTACGGCCTGCGCACGGGTGTTCGTCACCCGACCATCAGATGAGACGACGTCGTCCGAAGCGGTCGTAAACCGCCACGTGGTCAAGCATGCTGCTGCGCGTCCACGCGGTTGCGTAGACGTGGCACGATGAGCCGGTCCGCCCGTTCCCGCGACGACACGCACGAAGGTGGCCGATGTCCACAGCTCCGGTGCTGCCGCTGCGGCCTATGACCGTCGGCGAGCTGCTCGACGCTGCGGCCATATTGCTGCGCAGCAGGTGGAAGGCGCTGCTCGGCCTGGCCTTGGTCTTCGCGTTCGTCGATCAGATTCTCATGACGACGCTGCGCCTGACCACCGCCGAGATGGTCGTGCCCGGCGCCATCGTCAGCGGGGTCGTCGACAGCGCCGTGCTGTGGACGTGGGTCGTCGCCGGCCTGACCACCGAGATCATCGCCGTCACGCTGTTGAGCGGCCCGGCCGCGCGCACCGCGGTCGCCGCGGTGAGCGGAGACGATCCGAAACGGCTGCCCTTCTGGACGATCGACGGAAACGACTGGGGCAAGGCGTTCCCGGTCGCGGCGATCTCGGGTTTCCTGGGCCTGTTCGTCTTCACGATGTGCTTCTCCCCCTTCTTCGCCGTCGATCTCGAGGGCCTCGCCGCCGCGGTGTTCCCGTCGGCGTTCGCCGTGCTTCCGTGGCTCTTCGTCGTCTCGATGTTCGGGCTGGCGGTTCCGGCGATCGTCGCGGACAGGCTCCCCGTCGGGCGGGCGCTCGGCCGCACGTTCCAGCTGCTGGCGCGCTCGCACTGGCGCACCGCCTGGATCCGGATGCTGACGTTCACGTCCTGGATTCTGGTCCGGGTGGCCATCACCCTCGCCGCCTACTGGGCGGTGGACTCCGTCGACTTCCTCGCCATCCCGTTCAGGGTGTTCCTCGTCGTGCTCGGCGTGGTCTACCTGGCGATCAACACCGTCGCGTACGCCATGATGGCCTGCGTGGACGCGGTGACCCTTGTCGAAACCCGGGTGCGCGTAGAAGGTCTTGACGTGGCCGTCTCGCGGATGCGCGCCCGCGGCGAGCCGGTCAGGCTGAACTCGGCGGAGACGCCATGACGTACGGGTGGACGCAATTCGTCGCCGGCGTCGCCGACTGGTTTCCCGGCGGCGTGTACGGCCTCGGCTTGGCCGTGCTGCTGCTGGCGTTGGCCGTCGGGCTGGCGATTCAGCCGCGCGGAGCGCTCGCGTCGCGGCTGCGTCGCGACGGCGCGTCCGGCAAGCCGAAGCCGAAGACCGCCGAGGTGGTCGTCGACGCGGACGTCGACGAGGAGCTGCCCGAGCTACCCTCCGACGAGCTGGTCGCGCGGGCGCAGCAGTTCGCGGCCGCCGGCGACTACCGCAGCGCCGTGCGCGAATGGCTTCGCGTCATGGTGCGCGACCTGGTCGAGGCCGGCGTGATCGAGCACAAGCCCGGATGGACGGTCACCGAGCTGGCCGCGGCCGCCGGGCTCGCCCTGCCTCCGGCGGTCGGTCCCCTCGACGAGGCCGCGCGCGTCTTCTCCGAGATCTGGTACGCCGAACGCGAGGCCGGCATCGCCGAGGCCGCGCGCATGCGCGACCTGCGGGTCGTCGTGTTCCAGCTCGCGGACGAGCAGCCGGCCCACGTCGTCATGACCGTGGAGGCCGTCCATGACTGACACGACGATCCGCGAGCCCGCGAGTCCCGCGGCCAAGCCCGCGACCGCCGCCGCGCCGCCGTTGAGCGCGCGCCGCGTGCTGATCCCGCTGGCGGTCGCGGCGGTGCTCATCGTGTTCACCTCTGTCGCCGTCTGGATCGAGTCGCCGAGCCCGGGCGACTCCGACTACCTGTCGCCGCAGGCCGACTCCGACCACGGCGCGTCGAAGCTGGCCGACAAGCTCGATGCGGCCGGGGTCTCTGTCGACCGCCACACCGACCCGGTCGAGGCGTTCGAGGCGGCGGAGAGCGCAGACTCCACGCTTTTCATCACCGCCGGCGAATTCCTCTCGCCCACCGAGCGCTACGAGCTGTCCGAGCTGGCCCTGGCGGAGTCGGCGACGCGCATCGTCGTGGTCCTGCCGCCCCGGGAGCTGCTCAGAGAGCTCAGACTGGGCGCCGACGGAGGGCCGCGCATCGCCGCCGGCATGTCCGCGCCCGACGAAGCCGGCGAATGCGAGATCGCCGAGGGCGCCGACGCCGGCGAGGCGCGCATGAACCGGCAGCGCTACGTCGACGGCGGAGAGGAAGACCCCGTCGGCTGGGAGTTTTGTTACGGGGGCGCCCTGGCGCGGCTGGGCGCCGGGTCGGTCGAGGTGATCGCCTCCGGCGCGGACGCCCCGTTCGCCAACAAGCACATCGACGAGGCCGGCAACGCCGACCTGGCGCTCGGCCTGCTCGGCGCGCACGACACGGTCGTGTGGCTTGACCAGCATTCGCTGACGCCTCCCGAACCCGAGCCGACGAAGTCGAGGTCTTCTCCCCCGCCGACGACCTCCTCGCCTCCGCCCGAGACGGAGGCGCCCGCGCAGGGCGACCTGCCCAGCCTGGGCTCCGAGGGCCAAAACCGCAACTACGAGGCGTTCCCGGCGTGGATGTGGGCGGCGCTCATCGGCCTGTCCCTGCTGGGAGTGCTGCTGGCGCTGTGGCGCGGCAGACGGCTGGGGCCGCCGGTGACAGAGCCGCTGCCGGCGCCGGTGCCCGCCGCCGAGACGGTGCACGGTCGCGCCCGCCTGTACCGACGCGCCAGCGCCTACGCGCAGACGATGCGCGCGCTGCGTTTCGGCGCGCTGGACCGCGTCCGTCCGGTGCTGCGCGTGTCGACGCAGGCCACACAGGACGAGGTCGTCGCGGCGGCCGCCGCGCGCAGCGGGTGGACCGACGCCCAGGTCTCCGAGGTGCTCTACGGCGCCGAACCGACCAGCGAAGCCGAGCTTCTCGCCGCCGTCCACACGCTGGACGCCTTGACGGCGGCGATCGAGAACGCGAATCCGCAAGGGAGCAAGTAGTGAACGAGTCATATTCCGCCTCGGCGAGCGTGCCCGGCGCGTCCGGAACGGCGCCGATCGGCGACGCGCGCGACGCTCTGGGGCGGCTGCGCGCCGAGATCGGCAAGGTCGTCATCGGGCAAGACGCCGTCGTCTCCGGGCTGGTCATCACGCTGTTGTGCCGCGGGCACGTGCTGCTGGAAGGGGTGCCGGGGGTCGCCAAGACGCTGCTGGTGCGCGCCATGGCGGCCGCGATGTCGATCGACACCAAGCGGCTGCAGTTCACGCCCGACCTGATGCCCGGCGACGTTACCGGCTCCATGATCTACGACGCCCACTCTTCACGTTTCGAGTTCCGCGAGGGGCCGGTGTTCACCAACCTGCTGCTTGCCGACGAGATCAACCGCACCCCGCCGAAGACGCAGGCCGCGCTGCTCGAGGTCATGGAGGACCGACAGGTGTCGGTGGACGGCCGCCCGCGTCCGATGTCGGAGCCGTTCTGCGTTGCCGCGACGCAAAACCCGATCGAGCAGGAGGGCACCTACCCGCTCCCCGAGGCGCAGCTGGACCGGTTCCTGCTGAAGCTGACCGTGCCGACGCCTTCGCGTGCCGACGAGGTGACGATTCTGCGCGCGCACAACCAGGGCTTCAACCCGCACGACCTGGCCGGCGCCGGGATGCGTCCGGTCGCGGGGGCCGCCGACTTGAAGGCCGCGCAGGCGTCTGTGGACGCCGTGCAGGTCGCCGACGGCGTGCTGACGTACATCGTGGACCTGTGCCAGGCGACGCGTTCGTCGCCGTCGCTGACGCTCGGCGCGTCGCCGCGCGCGGCCACGGCGATGCTCGCCGTCAGCAAGGCGTGGGCGTGGCTGGCCGGACGCGAGTACGTCATTCCCGACGACGTGAAGGCGCTGGCTTACGCCACGCTGCGGCACCGCATCCAGGTGAAGCCCGAGGCCGAGCTGGAGGGCGTCACCGCCGACGACGTGCTCGGCTCGCTGCTGGCGACCGTGCCGACGCCGCGATGATCACCTGGCGACCCATCGCCCTTTTCGGGTTCGGGCTGTGCACCTTGCCGGTGTGGCCGAACCCGTGGTTCGGTCTGCTTGGGTGGCTGATCGTCGTCGCCACCGTATGCATTGTGGATGCCGTACTCGCGGCGAGCCCCAACGGCGTGAGCGCATGGCGCACAGGCGATTCCGTGACCCGGCTCGGCGGCACGGTGACGGTCACGTTGCACGTTCGCAACAGCGGAGACAAGCCGATCAACGGGACCGTGCGGGACGCGTGGCCGCCGTCAGCCGGCGCGCACGGCCAGGAGTACAGGCTCAACTTGCCGCCCAGGGGGACCGCGCGGCTGCCCACGACGCTCACGCCGACGCGGCGGGGCGACAGGCACGCGGCCACGGTTTCGATCAGGTCGTACGGGCCGCTGGGGTTCGCGTACCGGCAGACGACGCGCAGCGCGGCGCGGCGGATCACACCGCCGTGGCGGGTGCGGGTGCTGCCGCCGTTCAACGCGCGCAAGCACTTGTCGGAGAAGCTGACGAAGCTGCGGCTTGTCGAGGGCGCGGTGGCGGTGCGGGGGCGCGGCCAGGGAACGGAGTTCGACTCGCTGCGCGAGTACGTGCCAGGCGACGACGTGCGGTCGATCGACTGGCGCTCGTCGGCGCGACGGCAGACCATTGTGGTGAAGACGTGGCGGCCGGAGCGGGACCGGCGCGTGCTGTCGGTGATCGACACCGGCCGGACGTCGGCGGCGCGCGTCGGCGACGAACCGCGTCTTGACGCGCAAATCGAAGCGGCGCTTCTGCTGTCGGCCGTGGCCTCGCACGCCGGGGACCGCGTGGACGCGCTCGCCGTCGACACCGAGGTGCGGGCGTCTGTCGAAGGCGGATCACAAAAGACGCTGATGACGCGACTGCTGCGCGCCCTGGCGCCAGTGGAGCCGGCGCTGGTGGAGACCGACTTCGGTCTGGCGGTCAGCGAAGTGCTGCGCCGCGAGTCAAAGCGCGCGCTGGTCGTCTTGTTCACGACGCTTGAGCCCGGCCCGATCACCGAGTCGCTGCTGCCGATCCTGCCGCAGCTCTCGCCGCGACACCGATGCATCGTGGCCGCGGTGACCGACCCGGAGGCCGAGAAGCTGCGCCGCGGCCGAGAATCCCCATTGGACGTTTACCGCGCCGCCGCCGCCGAACAAGCCCGCCTGGAGCGCCGCAAGGTCGCCGCCGCCCTGGCCCGCCACGACGTCGACGTCATAGAAGCCCCGGTAGAACGCTTCGCCCCGGCGGTAGTCGACGCCTACCTGATGCTCAAATCCACCGGCCGCCTGTAACCGCGCAGGGGCCGGCAAAGCTCAATCCCGAGGAAGCTCGTCGAGCCCCTCCATCGCCGTCAGCAAGATCGCATCGTTGATCTCCGTCAGCAGCTGATCTATCTCGGGATCGGCTTCGTAGATGTCATCGGCGTTCGCTTTGTCCCACGCCCAAGTCGTGCCGGCAGTCACGACGACTTCTACTCCGACGTCGTCTGTTTCGTACCAACTCCTGTACAGCAAGTACTTCGAGGGGGAATCCGAATCCTTCGGCTTGCTTGACTCTAGACAGAATTTCTTGCCGCCCAGTTCCCGCTGCCCACTCCCGTTCTCTGTCGAGGCGGCGTCTTCGGAGCATATGTCGGGAGTGTCGGAAATGGCCACTCCATTCTCAACCGTAGAAATCGTGATCTCGGCCGAAAACTCGATATCACCGCTCGGCGACTCTCATGTTCCGCCGTGCTCTCCTCCCGCACCACAGCCGTAACCAAGCCACTTGGTGTCGACGTCCACCGCCTCGGAGACCGCGACTCCGTCATCCACGGCCGACGAACACAGCGCCTCTTGCTCGTCCTCGGTCGGCACTTTGGACGATTCGTACTTCGACAAAAGCACCACGGCCCCTATGCCAAGTACAACTAGCAGCAGAACGACCAAACCCATCGCCGCTGAGCGACGCCGCTCTTTGGACTCCTTCAAGCTCATCCCCCGACCGCGTTCAGGGATAGATCTCCCGTGTGTCGACACGGTAACCGGTCACGTCAAGTCGGTTGAAGGAGGCAGTTACCGACCTGTGGAAGATCTCGCTGAGGATTAGCGGTCGAGGGCGCTGGTTTTGACGGCGGTGAGGAGGGCTTGCCACTGGGCGGGGTCGGTGGTGAGGAGGCCGCCTTCGCGGTGTTTGGT
Source organism: Stackebrandtia sp. (assembly GCA_050742995.1). Taxonomy (GTDB): domain Bacteria; phylum Actinomycetota; class Actinomycetes; order Mycobacteriales; family Micromonosporaceae; genus Stackebrandtia. Next base: position 11,691 of record JBOGDN010000098.1, read on the forward strand.
GTCGCGGACCGCCACACCCACGGAGGGGGAAGAGCCGACTTCTACGCAGTTCGCCCCCGAGCTGCCAGTGCGGGTGCTGGTGCGCCATGCGCCGATTTCCACACAGTTTTGTCCACCTGTGCTGCCGCTGCGGCTGCTGACGCGCCACGAGATACGGCTGGTCAGCGCGGTCACGGGGTCGTTCACTGCTGGTCCACCTCGGCGATGATGAGCTTCCTGGATGCCTCGGGGTCGAGGCTGGCGTCTAGAAGACGATCATACGTCTGCTTAAGCTTCTCGATTGTTTCGCCTTCTACGCAGACTTCGCCCGCTGGAGTGTTCAAAAGCCCTGCCTCCGGGTACGGCTTGGCGAGAGTCAGCACCTCGAAGCTGCCACTCATGCTGGCGTGCAGCCCAACTTCATCAGGCAAGATGCGTAGCTCGATGTTTGGCCGCTGGGCGGCTTCAGCCAGGAACTTCAACTGCGGCAACCCCGCGCTCTCGTCGACCATCGCGCGGCGAAGGGCCGACTGATCGATGATCGCCCGGAAGGTGATGGGTTCATGCCTGGCGATGACCAACTGTCGATTGGTGCGAACCTCCTGCCAATGTTCGAGAGCCTCGTCACTCGCATCAGGCTGAATAGCGCGCATCACTGCTCGTGCATAACCAGACGTCTGAAGCAGCCCCGGGATGACGATCGGCTCGAAAACATCGATGTGGACAGTCTTCGACTCCAGCCAGATGCGGTCCATCAGCTCGGCGGCCAGCTCATTGGCGTAGCCGTCCCACCAGCCCTTGCGCAACACATCGTCGCAGATGGTGAACACGTCTTCGCGGCGCTTGCCGTCGTCAACGCCGCAGATGCGCATGTACGACTCGACATGATCGGGGCTGGCCGGGTAGACGCCGTTCTCCAGTTTGGAGATCGTGGCCTGGTTCATGTGCAGCATGCTGGCCAGCTCGCGCACGGTCAGATCGGCTTCGTCGCGCATCTTTCTCAGCTCCTGGCCGAGCCAGACCGCACGGATCGTCGGTTTGCGCTTGGCAGCCATTGCCTCGCCCCTTAGAACGTTCGTCATCTATGCGAGATACTCGCTAGATAGAACTTTAGCGTAAACGTTGCTCAGGTGATGCCAGGATGGTATAAAGAAGGCAACCTCCAGTGACGCCGATCACGGCACACCGGAGGTTCGGAGAAAAACAGACCAGGGCGGGCGTAAAGGTTTGGTCGCCACGGCCCGCCCTGGTCCCAAAGAGACCGGAGGTCTCGCCATGTCTGACAAAACCGTGTCCGATCTGCTTCCAGTCTGCCAGCGGCTGCGGGCCGCGGTGCTCGCCGACCCCATCCTCGCCAGGCAGTGGCGCGCGCTCGCGCTCGACCTGGCCCGGCTGCTATCGGCGCCGCGCACGAGCGGAGGCAGGCGATGACGAAGACCTCGGAATCCATGACGCCCGCCGAGCGCCTGCGCGTGCACGTGTCCATGCCCAACGGCTGGTGCCAGGGGTGCTGGTGGGAGTACCACACCCACATCCGCTTCCCCTGCGGCTGGCGGCAAGGCGCCGAACGCGTCGTCTCCCCACAGCCTTCCCGTCGCGCGCCGCTGTCGTGAACATGACAGCTCGCCCTCTGTAACTTTCCGTAGTGAGGCAACTACCATCAATGAGATGTACAATCGATGCATGATGAGAACAACAGTGAGCATTCCCGATGACGTCGGTGAGGTCCTTGTCGCACAAGCCAAGGCCAACGGCACCAACCTCGCCGCGGAGATCGCCAAGGCCGCCGAAGACGCCGTGTGGCGAATTCGCATTGCCGACCACGGACGCTGGCTGCGAGACAATCCTGAGATCAAGAAGGAACATCAAGCACAGATGACGCGCCTATGGAAGTTGAGCTCTGAACAGTGGCAGTGAACCGGGGGGAACTCGTCACCACAGGCGAAGACGTATTGCTGGTGATTTCTGGGGGGATGTTCAATCTCATGCCAGATGAGATCAGCGTCATCGCAGTGCCCATCATCGAAGACAGCCACGGATCGCTGACCGTGCAGATCGGCCAGCACGGATTTGCTGTTCCGGGCTGGGTCACCAGCGTCCCCAAAGCAGCGATCAGAACCGCCGTCGGACGCGCTAGCACTCAGGAACTCAGCGACGTCAACAACATGCTGTTCCGAATTCTGGCCACTGACTGAAGCCCAAAAGCGGCGGCGCGGCGGCAAATGCCGGCGCGCCGCTTTCGTCAGTCGCTACTTGTCGTAGTCGTAGAAGCCCTTGCCGGTCTTGCGGCCGAAGTCGCCGGCGGCGACCATGCGGGTCAGCAGCTCCGGCGGGAAGAACTTGGCGTCGCCGGTGTCGTTGTAGATGTTCTTGGTGGCGTGCAGCAGCACGTCGGCGCCGGTGAGGTCGGTGGTGGCCAGCGGGCCCATGGCGTGGCCGAAGCCGAGCTTGCAGGCGGTGTCGAGATCCTCGGCGGAGATGACTCCGTTCTCCACCAGCGACACCGCCTCCATCACCAGCGCGCAGATGAGCCGCGTGGTGGCGAAGCCGGCGACGTCGCGGTTGACCACGACGCATGTCTTTCCACACTCTTCGGCGAAGCTGCGCGCCGCGTCGAGGGCGGCGTCGCTGGTCTTGAAGCCGCGCACCAGCTCGCACAGCGGCATCATCGGCACCGGCGAGAAGAAGTGGGTGCCGACGACGGCCTCGGGGCGCTGCGTGACCGAGGCGATCTGGGTGATCGGGATGGCCGAGGTGTTGGTGGCCAGCACGGCGCCGTCCTTGCAGATCTTGTCGAGGATGCCGAACAGCTCCTGCTTGACCTCGACCTGCTCGAAGACGGCTTCGACGACGACGTCGGCGCTCGCGGCGGCTTCGAGATCGGTGGTCGTGGAGATGCGGCCGAGCGTCGCCTCGACGTCGGCTTCGGAGATCTTGCCCTTGGAGGCGAACTTCTCAAGCGACTTGTGCACGCCCGCGACCGCACGGCCGGTCGCCTCGTCGGTCAGGTCGCGCAAGGTGACCTGCCAGCCCCCGGCCGCCGCGACCTGGGCGATGCCCGATCCCATCAGTCCGGCGCCGATGATCGCTACGTGACCTGCCATTGTCGTCTCCTCTTACTCGGCGGTAACTCCATCGACCTTAGCGACGGTTCAGGCGGTGTCCCCATACGGGGCGGGCGCCCGTACGCTCGAATCATGACCGTCCGTCTCACCAAGATCTACACCAAGACCGGCGACAACGGCACCACCGGACTGTCGGACTTCAGTCGGGTGAACAAGACCCACCCGCGCATCGGCGCCTACGCCGACGTCGACGAGACCAACGCCGCCGTCGGGGTGGCGCTGGCGCTGGCGACGTTCCCCGACGACGTCCGCGACGTGCTGCTGCGGATCCAAAACGACCTGTTCGACGTGGGCGCGGACCTGTCCACCCCGGTCACGGAGAACCCCGAGTATCCGCCGCTGCGCATCACCGACGCCTACGTGACGCGGCTGGAGGGCTGGTGCGACCACTACAACCAGTCGCTGCCGAGCCTGAAGTCGTTCATCCTGCGCGGCGGAACTCCGGGCGCGGCCTTGCTGCACCAGGCGTGCACGATCGCCCGCCGCGCCGAGCGCAGCACCTGGGCGCTGCTCGAGGACTCCCCCGACGACACGCACGCGCTGCCGGCGACTTACCTCAACCGGCTGTCAGACCTGCTCTTCATACTGGCGCGCACCGCCAACGCCGGCGACGACGTGATGTGGAAGCCGGCGGAAAACGCCTAGGACGGCTACAACTCTCCGTAGAAACCAGAAGAGGCCGCCCCGGGCGGGGCGGCCTCAAGCCAGGACAGAAAGCCGTTCAGCGCGGAGCGACTCATGGCCAACTCCACTTGGCCGTCCAGCGAGTGACAACACAAAATCACCACGCTGGACGGGAAGATCTGGCGCTCTGCGGCGACCGGCTCGCGGCGCTGCTCGACTTTGAGGTCGTAGCGGTCGAGTTTGCGGCGCGGTCTCACCGAATAGCTGAACATGCGGTAC
>JBOGDN010000099.1:0-6737 GCA_050742995.1 Stackebrandtia sp.
GCCGCCGGGCAGCTGCTGACGCTCGGCGCCACCCTGATCGTCTTCCAGATCGCCGCCGACGGGTTGCTTGGCGCGGCCGCCGGCCGGCTGGGCCGCGCGCTGCTGCGCCGCCCAAGACTCGTCGAACGCGTCAACGCCGTCACCGGCTCGGTGTTCATCGGTCTGGGGGCTCGCTTGGCCGCGTTCGGCTAGGTCGGCGATAAGGAGCGCGAGATTGCGGTGATCGGGAACGGTCAGAAATCTTCTGGCGCAACGCGTTGCCGCAGCCGGGAGGCCAGCCCGGCGGCGAAGAACCACAGCGCCAGGCCCGCGAACATCGCCGACCCGAAACTCCAGTCGGCGTCGTCGGCGGCCGTCGCGCCCACGAGATAAAGACCGCAGTGTCCGAGCCCGGCGAGACTGGCCAGCACCGCCGCAACGCGACATGTGCGGCCGGTGACCCGCGCGACCGCGACGACGATCGCGGCCAGACCGGTCAAGGCGGCGGCCGGCGGCGTCACCCCCACGATGAAAGCGATGACCGGGTGCTCGCCGCCCAACCCGGCGAGACCGGCTCCCAGCAGTCCCCAGCCGGACACCGTCTCGTCGACTTCGATCGTGTACTCGCCGCCGGCGTCGATCCCGATCCCGTCGATCCAGGGCAGACTGAAAGCGATCCACAATGCCACACCGGTGGCGCCGAGCACACTCCGCATCGTAGAGCGGCCGGCTTCGTCGCGGCCGGACGCCATTTCGTCGCGCAGCTGCCGCAGTTCGCGACGCACCGAAGCGAGCTCGCGCGCGGTTGAATCGCCGGGGTCGTCGGCCGTCATCGACATCTCCTGACACGCGAAGCGTACACAGATCTGACCAGCGCATAATACGCACGACCGCGAGGCGCGAACCCGATTCGCCTCCCGCAGCGACTGCGCCGGGCCGTCGGTCGGGCGGCCCGGCGCGTGCGGCTACTCCAGAGGGAGACCGGCGTCGGCCCAGTCCTCGATTCCCTCGCGGTATTTGCGGACGTCGGCGTAGCCAAGCGAGGTGAGCGCATCGGCGACTTGGCCGCTGTTGGGGCAGGCGGCGTTGGAGCAGTATGTGACGATCGGCGTCGACTTGTCGGGCAGCACTTCGGCGTGGCGGGCCCGCACCTCGCTCGGCGCCAGCGGAACCGCCCCCGGCAGGTGGCGTTTGGCGTGGTAATCCGCGCCGAGGGCGTCCACGACGGTGACGGTCCCGGCCTTGATCTCCGCGGCGAGCTCGTCGCGGGTGATGAGCTTGGTCATGGCATCCTCCAGAATTATATGGACTAGAGTCCGGATATGTCGATCCATCATAACGGACCACAGTCCGTTTATCTAGAGCTGCGTCAGCTGCTCTCCTCGCCTCCGGTCGAACGCGCCGACGCGGCCCGCAACCGCGCCGCGATCCTGGACGCCGCCGCGCGACTTTTCGCCGAGCACGGGGTCGACGCGGTGTCCATGGACGCCGTCGCCGCGGCCGCCGGGGTCGGCAAGGGGACCTTGTTCCGCCGCTTCGGCGACAAGTCGGGGTTGGCGACGGCCCTGCTGAACGACCGGGAGAGCGAGCTGCAACAGAAGATCTTGTCAGGTCCTCCTCCGCTGGGGCCGGGCGCCGAGCCCGAGCTGCGCCTGACCGCCTTTGTCGAGTCCTATACGGACTACTTGCTGGATTGCCTGGACCTGGTGCGAATGTCGGAGACGGCTTCGCCCGGGGCGCGGTACCGCATCGGCGCCTACGGGTTCTGGCGACTCCACGTGTCCATATTGCTGAATGAGTCCGGAGTCGTCGCGGACCCGGACTTCACCGCTCACGCGCTGCTGGCCGTGTTGGCCGCCGAGCACGTGGCCGCGCTGCGAGAGGAAATGGACGACCAGCGGATCCGCCAGGGCTTGACGGCACTGGCCGCAGCCTTGCTGACCCCGTCGCCGCGGGGATAACGGACGACCGACGGATCTGCCCAGGCGTTAAGCGGCGAGTCGAGCTGACAGTGCCCGCCTGCTGCGGCTGTGGGCGATATCGGTGTGGACGCGGCCGCAAGGGCCCCGTCCCGAGTCCGGTGGCAGCTAAACGCCAGCGAGCACAGTCGGGGCCCGCTCGAGGACGACGGCAGCTGGGATCGGGGTGCTCAGTCCGACGATGAGCTCGGGAGCCGTCCCGCCCGCCTCAACCACAACAGCCGCGCGGGCCACCTCCGAAAAGTCGCGCCCGCCGCAAGCTGGTTCGGGACCGGTCCCGGTGCGGCTTCCTAGACTCAACGACCGCACAGAATCCACACGTCCGCGGCAGTCGCTTTGAGCATGGTGCGGGGGGCTTTGGAGGTCGCTGCGGCGTTGACCGCAAAGCAGGTTGGTGAAGACGGATGGAACCGCTCGTCGTAATGATCGCGCCTGTCGCCGCTTTGACTTTCGTCGGGCTTTCGGTGGCCTGCTTCATCATGCTGTTTGCGATCTCCGCCCGCACGTTTCTCGTCGGGGGCGGCGCCGGCCTCGGCATCTTCGGGCTGGTCTATGTCGTCGGTCTGCTCGGCGACGTCAGCTGGTCAGTCGCCTCCATGGTCGGCGCCTTTGACGCCGAGGTCGTATTCCTGGTCGTTTGTCGATATATGGAGCGCCGCATGCAAGCGCAAAAGCGCGAGCAGGAGGCGATCGAGCTCGAGAATCGCAGAGAAGCCGCGAAACATCGACCGCGGACCCGCGAGCAAATGCGGCGCTACTGGATGGAGGACTGAACCTTTCGCACCCGCCCGCCAGGCTTCGCCTGGCGGGTTTTTGCCGCCTCAGCCGTACTCGCCGCGGCACGCGGCAACTTGTCTAAACAGACATGATAAATTTTGTGCCGTCATGTCAGAAAATTCGTCAAGCGTTTCCCCGTCGACGTCGTTCATTCAGGCGGCGCGACGCGGTCAGCTGGTGGAGTGCGCGATCGAGGTGATCGCCGAAGTCGGGCTCGCTCGGGCGTCCACCGTGCGCATCGCCCGGCGGGCCGGGGTGAGCCGCGGGGTGCTCACTTATCATTTTCGCGACCGGGCGGAGCTGATCGAGCAGGTCATTGCGCGGGTGTACGAACTGGGCGGGGAATTCTTGCTGCCGCGGATGGGACGGGCCGCCTCGCCGCGCGAGTCGATGATGATCTTCATCGGCGGAAGCGTAGAGCTGTACGCCGCCCACCCCGTCCACATGGCGGCCTTGACCGCGATCTTCGCCGCGGGGCCGACCGACGCCGGAGTGGAGCGGGCCCGGCTCCAGCGGCATTCGCAGGAGATGCTGGACCTCAGTCGGATACTCCATGAGGGACAAGAACGGGGACAGTTTCGGGACTTCGACGTCGGGGTCATGGCCAGGACGATTCGCGGGGCGCTGGACGGCGCGGTCGCGCACATCGCGAACGGCGGGGACGTGGAACCGTACGCGTCCGAATTGCAGGCCATTTTCGACGCCGCGACCGCGGTCGCGAAGGTTTGACGGCGCGAAGAACCCTTTCCGCCGATGAATTCACCACACTGCAGAAAGAGTACATCATGGACGAAAATCCGCCGCCGCGGGGGCGGCTGAAAGCCGCCTGGACGCTCGTCATCCTGGCCCCGCTGTGCGCCGAGCTGACCTTCACCGCGGTCGCCGTGCCGCTGACGTGGCTGGCGTTGCCGCTGTTGATTCCGATGTACGGCGCGGGCGTGCTGCTGATCCGCGAGGCGGTGGTCCGGGTCGGCGGGGGGTGGCCAAGCCTCGCGGCGCTTGGCCTGGCCTATGAGCTGGCCGAGGACGGCATCGGGCTGCAGGCGTTGACCAGCCCGAACATATACGACACGGCCGACTGGGGCCTGCGCGTGCTCGGCTTCAACACGACCTACTGGGAATCGCAGATCGGCATCCACGTGGTGTTCAGCGTGATGATCCCGGTCATGCTCATCGACATGCTCTTTCCCCGGCATCGCGGACGCCCGTATCTGCACACCGGCGGTCTCGTCGGCGTGGGCGTCGCCGCGGTCCTCGGGGTGGCGGGACTGCGCTTCGGCATCGCGGCCACACAGGATCCCGGATACCAGGCGCCGCTTCCGTTCCTGGGCGGCGTCGTGCTTGCCATCGCGATCCTCGCCGTGCTCGCGCTGCCCGGGCGGACGCCGTCGCCGGCTTCGTCAAAGCCTGCGCCCGCACCCGTCCTCGTCGGTCTGGTCGCCGGTGTGGCGACCGCCGGGTTCCTAGGTCTGCTGATGCCCGCCGGGCTGCGGCCCGGAGGGCCGGTGTTCGGGGACAGCGTGCCGTTGCCGATTCCGATGGCCGCCGCCATGGCGGTCGCGATCGCGGCCGGATGGCTGTTCTGGCGTTGGACGGCCGCCCAGGACTGGGGCGATCAGCACCAGATCTGGCTGACCGGCGGCGTGCTTGTGGGCCACACCGCGTTCATGATGCCCAACGCTCCATTCGCCGGCCTTGCCGCCGGGACGGCCACGATCGCCTTCGAGGTGATCGCGCTGCTCCTGCTGGCACGGCATATCCGGCGACGCACTCCGGAAGTCCACAGCGGCGCCACGCTCGGCTAGACGACCAGACGCCCACAGGATGTGCCGGGTGCTCTCGGAGCACCCGGCACAATGCACCCCTAATCACACTCCACATTCCGCAGCAACACGTTGGACTACGGGGGCGTAGGCCGCCAGACCCATGTTCTTCGCCGTCGATCCCTGATCGGACAATGCGAATTCGGCGACCGGCGCAAAGGTGGCTTCGACCTTCGAGCAGTCGTAATAGACAAGGTCTACTGAGGATACAGTGCCGGTGTAGTGCCTCCAGTACGCCTCAAGCGCCGTTTCGCCGATGCTCGGGTCGGCCTCGTACATGGCCGAGACAGTGGCGCCCAGGTGTCCGGGGTCGTCGAGTTCGGCCGGTCCGTCTTCAATGTAATTCCAGCCCCCCAACTCGGTGCTGTAGTGGGCCCGCACGTGGTTGCGCCAGGTGCGCAGTTTCTCCAGAACCTCGTCGCCGCGCCCGTCCGGGTACAGGTCCTGCTCGTATGCCTTCCACAGGAACCACGCGCTTGCGGCGCCGACGTTCCAGATGCAGGGGTAACCTACGTCGTTGCCGCTGGTCGAGTATGCCGCGCAGTTTTGGTTCGGCGTCTGTTCCGTGTCCAAAACAGAGCCTACCGCTTCGACCACCTTGTCCGCGGGGACGCCGCCGCCGGCATGGCCGTCGATGAGCATCCTGCCCACGTGCCAGGAGGTGGTGATGCTGTAGGTCGTGTCGGCCGGGTTGACCGTGCCGTCTCCGAAGTAGTCGTGAGCGAAGCCGATGCCGTAACCGCCGGTGGGCGTCGCGCGGTCGTAGGTTCGTTGCAGCCAGGTCTGAGTCCGGCTGTCGTCCCAGCCGAACCGCTGTCCGGCATACCAGGCCACCGCGGCCACGTGGTACGACTGCACATTTTGGCCGGAGGCTGTCAGCTCGTCATAGTCGGCTTCGGCGTTGGCGTAGACCTCCGCGGCAAGTTCCTCCCATTGCGATTCGCGCGTGGTCGGCGGTTCTTCCGCGCCGGCCGCGGTGACCGCGGTGGCGGCCAACGCGACCGCCGCGAAGCCGCCGACGGCGATCGACAGTCGCTTTAGTACGACCTTCATGAATTGTCCTCTCTGCGAACCCCACTGGAGCCTGGAGCTTCGGGGGTTCCGGCGCAGAGAAGTGTGACGTGCATGCGTTGTGGGAACGTTGTGTCTTCGCCGTGGTCACCGGTTCCACGGCATCACGTCATTGACCGCGCCGGCGGCGTCGGCGATTCCGCCGCCGACTTCTGCCAAGTCGACGGAGACGTTGGGAGAGCTCCACGACACGCCGGGAACGCCGACCTTGGGCAGCAGTCGTGTCCTGCCGTTTTCGTCGGGCGCCCAGCCCAGCGAGGGGATCATGCTGTCGTTGCCCTCGACGCTGCCCAGCCAGTTGACGTTGACCGGGCCGACGTCGGTCTGCGGCCCGCTGATCACGAACTTGCGCTGGGGGTCGCCGCCGATCCCCAGGCCGACGTTCTCGCCGTCCCAGCCCAGGGAGGCGCCAAGCGAGCCGCCGTCGCCGTGTTCGGAGCTGACGTGCAACAAGCCGCCGAGGTAGCTGTTGTCCCACTCCTCCTCCGTCCACCGGTGCAGCGGCGCCGCCGGCACGTAGTTCTGCCAGCCGCCGTTCAAGAACTCCAGCGGATTTCCCTCGTTGTTGTGGTTGTGGTACCCGAGAACTCCCGGAATGATTTCGAGTTCTTCTCCCTTGGGGACGAGGTGCGGCAAGCCGAAGATGCCTTCGTCGTCGCTGAGGGCGTCGACCGCCGCCTGGTCGGCCTGGCCGGCCATGTCGACGGCTTCGTCGATGATCTGGCGGGCCTGGCGGGCGAGCTCGGCGTTGTGCTCGGCGACGGTAGGCGAATCCACTGTCGGCGTCGTCACGGTACCGTCCCCGCCGATGACGATTCCGGTGCCGGAGACCAGGTCGTGCGCGTCCCGCAGGTGCTCTTTGGCGGAGTCGATGCCGGTGACGAGATCTTCGAGTGCGGCCCGGCCGCGGTTGAAGGCGTCTGAGGCGTCGAAAAGGGGCGGCGGCTGCTCCCCCAGCAGGTTTCCCGCGGCTTGGGCGTCGCCGCCGGACCACGTCCCGGACGGGATCTCGGCGGCCGACCCCACCTGTCCGGCGCGGTCCGACAGGCTGCTCGACAGGCCGGCCGCCGTCTCGGCGGCCGCGGACAGTTTGGACGTGTCCATATCG
>JBOGDN010000100.1:0-3115 GCA_050742995.1 Stackebrandtia sp.
CTCCAGCACCACCTCGTCGTCGGCGGTGAACTCGGCCGCACCGCGCTTCTCGGAGAGGTAGATGTTGCCGAACACTTCGTCGCGCACTCGAACCGGCGCGCCCAGAAAGCTCTTCATCGGAGGGTGATGTGCCGGAAAACCGACCGACGCCTCATGTTCGCCGATGTCGGCCAGCCGGATCACCTGTGGATCCTCGATCAGCACGCCGAGGACCCCGCGTCCGGCGGGAAGGCTGCCGATCTGTTCTTTCTGCTCGTCGTCGATGCCGACGTAGACGAACGCGGACAAGCCGTCGTCGGATTCGGCGATGACGCCGAGTGCGCCGTAGCGGGCGTCGACCAAGTCGACGGCGGCCTGCACGATGTGCCGCAAGGTGGAGTCGAGTTCCAACCCGGCGCCGACTGAGACCACCGCGTCGAGAAGTCCTTGAACCCGGTCGCGGGTGCGAGTGATCTCAGCTAGACGTTCTTGAACCTCTCCCAGCAGCTCGTTCAAGCGCAATCCAGACAGCCCGGCCGCCACTGACTTGCGCGCGGCCCTGTCCGGCGCCGATGAAGGTTCTTCTGGCATGACACCTCCAGTCACATTCCAATGGATGCGACCCCACCGTCGAGGACTAGTGTGTCATGTCCCGTCGCGACGATCAACACAAGATCAATACAGTGAGAAGCTGCTGGGACTTTCGCTGTTCTGCGACTTCATGCGGACGTGCCCTCGGGAGGTGTGATTCTTCTCCCAGTAACGATTTCGGCGCCGATGAGTACGAAATGGTCTTTCTTGTCAGGTCCCCAGGCGGGAAGATCGAGGCTTGACAAACTGTCATATTCGACGCCGTTGTTGACCAGCCGAGCAGGGCCGACCACCATGACGCTCCAGCCGATATTCGTTTCGTCGTCGTAGTCGTCGACTTCGAACGCCACGACTGATTTCCTCATTGAGGTCGACAGCGTGCTCCCCAGCGACGTTCGCAGCACGATCGTGCCGTCGTGCATCCTGAAGTTGACCGGCAAGATGGCCGGCAGCGCGCGATCGGTGACGGCGACCCGTCCGATGCAGGCCTTGCCGAGCAGGTCCAGACACTCGGCGACTTCAAGGATCTCGAGTTTCGACGGTTTCGACATCAAGTCCTCACATCAGCGGTGTCGCAGGCCGCGAAGCCGGAACGCGACCTAGCCCACGCCGTCGGCGCACTATTCGCGCGTGACCTGGGTTTCTCCCAGGATCGCGAGTCGGCGCCGGAAGCTGCCAGTGCCCTCGGGTCGTCGAGTTAAAGGACTTTTGACTCTGGACGAGGATCCGATCGCCGTATTCTCGCCAGGCCGACGGCGTTTTTCCGCGAATGCGTCGTGAGAATTGCTTTTCCGAGCGGGAATCGGTAGCCTGTGATTGAGAATTCTTGTCGCTTATGCAGTCGGCAAAGCACGAGGAATATTCGGCAGATATATATATTCTTCAGTTAGGCGAATTTTGATTCGGGTGTTGCTTATACAAGATCGCACTGTCTGGGGCGAAGCGCTGGCGACGATAATTGATCGTCATGAAGATATGGCGGTAGTGGGCGACGCCGAACACTGCGAAGACATGTTGCCGGTCGGCAGACTGGTTTGTCCAGACGTTGTGGTGCTCAGTCTTAAATTAAGATTTGTCGATCTTGTGGAGTCGGAGTGTCGGCAGCTGTTCGAGGAGCTGCCGAATGTAAATGTGCTTCTTTTGGTGGGTTCGCGTGAACAGAGGGCGCTGCGGCGTCGCCTGACGCGTATGGGACCCAGAGTCGGTTTCATGACCGCCGACGAGTCGATCGACCGGCTTGTCGGCGGCGTCCGTCGACTGGCGCGGGGCATAGCGGTCGTCGACGCCGTCATGGCCGCGTCCGCGCTAACGCCCGTCGACAATCCGTTGACCGACCGCGAGACTCAGGTGCTGAGCCTGACGGCCACGGGCGCGTCTACGCGGGAGATCGCCGACATGCTGTCGTTGCGGGTGGGGACCGTGCGCAATTACCTGTCGAGCGTGGCGGCCAAGACGGGGGCCCGCAGCCGACTCGACGCGGTCCGGATCGCTCAGGAGTCCGGGTGGATCTGATCGGCGCCGTCGCCTGACGCGGTGTTCCAGTGTCCGAGCAGCTCCCGGTACAGCGCCGAGTTCTCCCGCAGCCAGGCGTGATCGCCGACGACGGCGGAGGCGCCGTCGAGGACGAGGACTTTGCGGGCGCGCAGCGCCGAGCTGGCCCGGTGCGCGATCACGATGAGCGTTCCGGACCGCTGCGCGAAGGCGTGCTCGGCGCGGCGTTCGGCCGCGGGATCGAGATGACAGGTGGCCTCGTCCAAGACCGCGATGGGCGCCAGACTGAGATATGCGCGTATGAGAGCCAACAGCTGCCGCTGCCCCGCCGACAGCGCGGCCGGGTTCACCTGGCCCGTCGCGCCGCCGAGACGGTCGACAAGCGACTGGGCGCCCAATGCGCGTACGGCGTGGACGATTTCCGCGGGCCGCGCGTCGGGACGCAGATAGGCGAGGTTCTCCGCCACGGAGCCGCTGAACACGTAGGCCTCTTGGGGGATCAGCAGCCGCAGACGGTTCTGCGTCCGGGGAAGCATCGCGCCCACAGCCGTCCCGCCGATGCGGACGGTTCCCGCGTCGGGCGGAAGCAGCCCGCACAGCAGTCCGGCCAAGGTGGACTTTCCGACGCCGCTGGGACCGACCACGGCGAGGTGATCACCGCGCCGAACCGACAGGTTCAGGTTTTCGATCACCGGGTCGGCGTGCGGACCGTAGGAGAACGTGAGGTCGCGAGCGACCAGGTCGGCGTCGCGGATCTGGTCGCCCCACGGGCGCGGCCGTCGCTTTGCCGGGGCTTCCGTGGCGTCGAGGATCGCCGCCAGGGTGACCATGTAACGCAGCCCGCTTCTGCCCACTACGGAGATGAAGCCGCTGAGCGCCGGCTGCAGACCTATCAGGACGTAGGTGAGTCCGCCCATGATCGCCCCGGCGGTCAGGCCGCGCCCGATCAGCCACGGCCCGGCGGCCAGCAGCACGGCCAGCGGCAGCCAGCCGCCCACGGTGAAGCACAGCGCCCGCAGCGCCGCCGTCCACGCCAGGGCGCGCTCGGCGCGGG
>JBOGDN010000101.1:0-2481 GCA_050742995.1 Stackebrandtia sp.
GGACTACAAAGGCTCCAGCTTCGGCGCCACGCACGGCTACGGCTACGGATCCCAGGCCGGCCTCGACGACCACGTCTCGCCTGAAGCCATCGCCGCCGAAGACCACACCACGTTCGACCACACCTACGACATCTGGAAGACCGGCGGCGGCACCGACCCCTTCATCGACCACGGAACCGGCAGCCCGTTCTTCATCACCGACTGGACGGTGTGCGGCGGCGGCAACTGCCTGGGCGCCAAGTCCAGCACGCCCTTGGAGTACTACGTCGCCACCCCCAACCTCGACGCCCAAGACCGCAGAGACACCCTGTGGTTCTGGACCACCAGCCACGCCGACGGCCGCGACGAATACTGCTACACCGGCAACTCCCACGTCAGGCCGATGATGCAGATCCTCGACTCCGACGGCAACTTCCACGGATGGGTCGGCGTAGAGGCGTTCATCAACCAGACCCAGCCCAGCCAGGGCGCCTACGGCGACTACTTCGGAGTCATGGAGATAACGCGATTCCCGTAAGGGCTATAGATCGCGCGACCACGTCTGCGTGGTCAAGTCGCGACCGAAAAGCCGCTCCTCCTGCTCGGAATCGAGCCTGAAGCCGGCGCGCTGGTAAAGCCGGCGCGCCGGCGCCAACACGTTGGTGGTGAACAGAGTCATCCTGCGATACCCGACGTCGCGGGCGAACCCCAGACACTCGTCGACCAAGGCGGCGCCTACCCCCCTGCCGCGCGCCGACGGCTCCACAAGCAGCACCCGCAGCTTGGCGGTTTCGGCGTCGGCGCGCACGCAGAAGATCGCGCCGACCGGCTCGCCGTCGATCTCGGCGATCCACGCCGCCTCGCACGACGGGTCGTGATCGGCGGCGAAATCGGCGACGATGCGCGCCACCAGCGCCTCATAGTCGGCGTTCCACCCGTGCTCGGCGGCGTACAGCGCACCGTTGCGCGAAATCACCCAGCCCAGATCTCCCGGACGCGGCGCACGCAGCCGCACCTGCGCCTCGTCGGGCTTGTCGTCGCCGAGCAGACGCCGCACGGTCTCCATGGCCTCGGTCAACTCGCGCTGCCCTGACCGGCTGAGCCCTGAAAGCAGACCCCGCACATGTGCGGCCGAGCCGGTGTCCAGGACGTCGAACGCCGCGCGCCCGGCGTCGGTGAGGCTCAGCAGGCGTCGACGCGAGTCGCCGGGATCGGCGTCGCGCACGACGAGTCCCTCCTCGACGAACCGCGACACGATACGGCTGAGATAGCCGGCGTCCAGACCCAAAGCGGCGCGTATGTCGGCGGCCGAAACCCTCTGCGCGCCGCGCAGCTCGAAAAGGACCCTCACCTCGGTCAGGGTGTAGGGGCTGTCGAGCATTCCCTCGTCAAGGACGCCGATGACCTTGGTGAAGAAGCGGTTGAAGCTGCGCACCCGCGCCACTCGCGCTTCCAGCGTTTCGGCTGACATGAAGCCGCCTTTCGTCACCTTGTTAGTTGACTCAGTCAACTATATTCCGGCGTCGAGACACGCGCAACCCCGACGTTTCGCAGCCGGAATATGACAGGCGACACCGACCCGACCCGCGCACCGCGACGCGCCTGGCCGCTTGAAAGGATCGCTCCCAGACGCCGCCGCACCCGAGGAGAACACCGCCGTGAACACAGTTCCCAACGTCACCTTGAACAACGGAGTCGACATGCCGCAGCTGGGGCTGGGCGTGTGGCAGGTAAGCGACGACCAAGCCGAAACCGTCGTCGACCGCGCTCTGCAGGCCGGCTACCGCAGCATCGACACTGCCTTCGCCTACCAAAACGAACGCGGAGTCGGACGCGCCGTCGCCGCCGCCGCACTCCCCCGCGACGACCTGTTCATCACCACCAAACTCCAAAACTCCGACCACGGCCACGACGCCGCGCTGCGCGCCTTCGACGTCTCCCTCGAACGACTCGGCCTCGACTACGTCGACCTGTACCTCATCCACTGGCCCGTGCCCTCACGCGACCAATACGTCGACACCTGGCGAGTCCTCGAAAGCCTCTACGCCGACAAACGCGTCAAAGCCGTCGGCGTGTCCAACTTCCAGCCCGCCCACCTCGACCGGCTGCGCGACGAATGCGACGTCGTCCCCGCCGTCAACCAAATCGAACTGCACCCCCGCCTGACACAGCAAACCCTGCGCGAATACCACCGCGCCCACGGCGTGGCCACCGAAGCCTGGAGCCCGCTCGGACAAGGCGGCGACCTCCTCGGCGACCCCCAACTGGCCTCCGTAGCCGCCAAACACGACAAAACCGTCGCCCAAATCGTGCTGCGCTGGCACATCCAGCTGGGCAACGTCGTCATCCCCAAAACCGTCACGCCAAGCCGCATCGACGAAAACATCGACGTCTTCGACTTCACGCTCGACGCCGCCGACATGCGCACGATCGCCGCGCTCAACACCGACACTCGACTCGGCCCCGACCCCGACACCTTCGGCTGACGACAGACTCCAGACG
>JBOGDN010000102.1:0-8681 GCA_050742995.1 Stackebrandtia sp.
GACCAGACGTTCCCCGCCCGAGCGCGGCGACAGCGCCGCGACGGCGATCGCGACGAGGCCGACGACGGCGAGCTGCTTGGCGATTGCTGTCATGCCTGCCATCGTGCGCGGCTTGGCGGGCGCGGAAAAATTTAATTTCCCGAGCCTGTGGAAAACCCCCGCAATGTGGAAAACATAAAGTAGACATAACTATCTATTGTTGACAGGTTATGGGCCGTTCGGTCAAATTCGAGAAAGTTATCCACAAACCCCCGCCTTTCCGCAGGCATATATAGGCAGAGTGGACGTTCGATGCGTTTGGCGGCTGGGCTCAAAAGCGGGGAGGAGGTCGGCGGCCCAATGAGTATTGATGTGGGCAAATGCGTTTGTGGTCGCCCCGCGAACCCGCCGGTTGTGAGCTGCATCTTTGCGTCTTGCGCTTCCGGGGCGAAAGTTGGAGACTGTCGGAGTCGTCGGCGGATGCGTGTCGCGCGTCGGCAGCGGGCGATCAGCATGCGGCGGCTGTCCTTTGTCCGGAGCTGCCGCAGGGCGCCGGCGACCGCTGGCGTACGGTGCAGCGTTAGAGGAAGTGTGAGTTTGTGCACCCCGACCCTCGACTCCTCGCCACCCCCGGTTTCCCCTCGAAGGAGAGGACCCCATGACTGACAGGCAGCAGAACTACCCCGACAGCACAGGTTCGCGTCGGGACGTCAATCGACCGGTCTTCTACAACCGCACCGTGGCGATCGACCAGCGGGAGGGGCAGACGCACGCCGGGGCCACCTACGGCACGGCGGCCAGTCAGCCCGTCGAACCCGCCACGGCGACCGTGCGTCCCGTCGAGCGGGCCCCCGCCTCGGCGCCGCCGAACGCGCACATGGGCGGCGCCGACCCCGAGCTGGCCGTGGCCGCCGGCATGCAGCCGCGAGGTCCCGAAGTCCCCCAGTACCCCACCGCTCCGCCCCGGCAGGTCCCCATGCAGCAGTCATATCCGCAGCACGCCCAGCCGCAGCAGTCGGCCGGTCTCGACGACCTGCTGCACTCCGCCTCGGCGCCGCCCGCGCAGCAGTACGCGCCGCCGCCTCAGCAGCAACAGCAGCCGGTCGAGGCGATGTACGAGCCGACGCAGATGCACAACCCGGTCGCCTCGCCGCAGGTCGCCGAGCCCGAGCAGCACGACCCGCGCCTGGGCAGGAACTACCCCGAGCAGGTCGGCGACGGCGTCTACCGCCGCAGCCGTCCCGGCCTGGGAATCGCGGTGGCGCTCGGCGCCCTCGTCATGGCCGGCCTGATCGGCTTCATGCTGTACAAGGACGTCACCTCGGAGGCCCCGGCGTCGCCGTCGGCGATGATTTCGGCGGCGTTCGCGCTGGCCGGGCTGCCGCTGGCCGCGTTCGGCCTGTACCCGCTGCTCGGCTCGGGGACGAAGTCGGGACCCGAGAATTTCGGCGCGGTGCTGCGAGCGCCGTACATCTACCTCGCCACCGGGTTGATCTTGTTCGTCGCGGCGGGTCTTGCGGCCTGATCCGCGGGCGGCCGTGCCCTGGATCGGGGCGCTGACACGCCGCGTACACTGGCTCGTTGGCAGCTGCCGGCAGGCAGCTGACTATCGCGTGCCCGGTAGCACGCGCTGAAATCGCGAATTGACGCGGAGGCGGCGTGTGCCCGCGGTCGCCAACCCCGGTCCGGACGGTTTCGTCCGGCCGACGCGGCCGCGCGACGGGCGCCAGGCGCGCATGTTCCGTCGGGACGTGCGCGAACAACCAGGGAAGCGCCGCCGGTGGCGATCGCGCGGCGCACAACGAAAGGAAACTCAGGCAGTGCCTGTAGTAAGCATGCGCCAGCTGCTCGAAAGCGGCGTCCACTTCGGTCACCAGACCCGTCGCTGGAACCCGAAGATGAAGCGATTCATCCTCACCGAGCGCAACGGCATCTACGTGGTCGACCTGCGTCAGACCCTCGACTACATCGAGAAGACGTACGACTACATCAAGCACACGGTCGCCGAGGGCGGGGCGATCATGTTCGTCGGCACCAAGAAGCAGGCCCAGGAGGCCATCGCCGAGCAGGCGCAGCGGGTGGGGATGCCCTACGTCAACTACCGCTGGCTCGGCGGCATGCTCACCAACTTCCAGACCATCTTCAAGCGCCTGCAGCGCCTGAAGGAGCTGGAGATCCTCGAGCAGTCCGGAAACCCCAAGGAGGGACGGACCAAGAAGGAGCTCCTGCAGCTCATGCGCGAGAAGGACAAGCTCGCCCGCACGCTGGGCGGCCTGCGCGACATGACCAGGCTGCCGGCGGCGATCTGGGTGGTGGACACCAAGAAGGAGCACATCGCCGTGGACGAGGCCCGCAAGCTGGGCATCCCGGTGGTGGCGATTCTGGACACCAACTGCGATCCCGACGAGGTGGACTTCCCGATCCCGGGCAACGACGACGCGATCCGCTCGGCGGCTCTGCTCACCCGCGTGGTGGCCGACGCCGTCGCCGACGGTCTCATCGCCCGCTCCGCTTCCTCCGACTCCGACGAAAAGCCCGGCGAGAAGTCCGGCGGCGGCGAGGAGCCGCTGGCCGAGTGGGAGCAGCAGCTGCTTCGCCCCGACGCCGAAAAGGCAGAGGCGCCCGCGCAGGCCAAGGCCGATACTAAGGCTGAAGCCAAGGCCGACGACAAGGCTGAAGCCAAAGGCGACGACAAGTCCGAGGCCAAGGCCGACGACTCCTCCGAGCCCAAGGCCGAAGAAGCGCCGAAGGCCGAGGAGTCCTAGTCGCGCGCGAAGCGCCGGCCCGAGCCGGCGCTTCGCACCGTCACGTCAACGTTCGAGCGGAAAGAAGAAATGTCCACAATAACCACTGCTGACATCAAGCGCCTCCGGGAGCTGACCGGGGCCGGCATGATGGACGTCAAGAAAGCCCTCACCGAAGCCGACGGCGACTTCGACGCCGCCGTGGAGGCGCTGCGGGTCAAGGGCGCCAAAGACGTGAACAAGCGCTCCGGACGCACCACCGCCAACGGCCTGGTGGCGCAGTCGGGCAACGCGCTGCTTGAGCTCAACTGCGAGACCGACTTCGTCGCCAAGAACGGCGCCTTCATCGAGCTGGCGCAGTCCCTTGTCGAGCACGCCGACGCGGTCAAGCCGGCCGACGTCGTCACGCTGCTCGACAGCGAGCTGCACGGCAAGAAGGTCGCCGACCTGATCGCCGAGGAGTCGGCCAAGATCGGCGAGAAGCTGGTGCTCAACCGGGTCGCGATCGTCGAAGGCGACGTCGCCGTCTACATGCACCGCAAGGCCGAGGACCTGCCCCCGCAGGTCGGCGTCGTGGTCGCCTACACCGGCGACGCCGAGGCCGCCCGCGGATCGGGCATGCAGATCGCGGCCATGCGCCCGCGCTTCCTGCACCGCGACGAAGTCGCCGCCGACGTCGTCGACGCCGAGCGTCGTGTCGCCGAGCAGACCGCCCGCGAAGAGGGCAAGCCCGAAAAGGCGATCGAGAAGATCGTCGAGGGCAAGGTCAAGGCCTACTACAAGGACTTCGTCCTGCTTGAGCAGGCGTCGGTGACCGACAACAAGAAGACCGTCGCCCAGGTCCTCGAGGCGGCCGGAACGACGGTAACAAGCTTCGCCCGATTCGAAGTCGGCCAGGAATAGCCGCCGCGAGCGAAGATCAGACAAAGGGGGGCCCCGGATGCTTTAGGCGCCGGAGGCCCCCTCTTTCGTATACGCGACACGAAGATCGGAGAACGAGAACATGAGCCATGACAGTCAGCGGGCGGTGCGGCGGCGCGTGGTGCTGAAGCTCTCCGGAGAGGTCTTCGGCGGCGGCAAGGTGGGCGTCGACCCCGACGTGGTGGCGGGGATCGCCTCGCAGATCGCCAAGGCCGCCAAGTCCGGAGTCGAGATCGCCGTCGTCGTCGGCGGCGGAAACTTCTTCCGCGGCGCCGAGCTGCAAAAGCGCGGCATGGAGCGGGCGCGGGCCGACTACATGGGAATGCTCGGCACGGTCATGAACTGCCTGGCGCTGCAGGACTTTCTGGAAAAAGAGGGCGTCGACACCCGGGTGCAGACGGCCATCACCATGGCCCAGGTCGCCGAGGCGTACATCCCGCGCCGCGCCATCCGCCACTTGGAGAAGGGCCGCGTTGTCATCTTCGGCGCCGGCGCCGGCATGCCTTACTTCTCTACGGACACCGTCTCGGCGCAGCGCGCCCTTGAGATCAAGGCCGACGAGGTGCTGATGAGCAAGAACGGCGTGGACGCGGTGTACACCGCCGACCCGCGCATCGACTCCACCGCGCAGCGCCTCGACGCGGTGACGTACGAGGACGCGCTGCGACGCCGGCTGCAGGTCGCCGACGCCGCGGCGTTCAGCCTGTGCATGGAGAACAAGCTGCCCATGGTGGTGTTCGGCGCCCAGGGCGAGGACACCATCGTGCGCGCGCTCAACGGAGAGCGGATCGGCACCGTCATCACCGCGGCCGGCGCGTGAGCGGCGGCCGCGGTCTGTCAACCCGTGGGGTCCGTGCGTTGACTGGCCTCTTCATGGCAGCATGGCAGCACGACAGCGCCACGCGGTCGCACAGTTGTCACAACGCGGTCGGAGGCGCCGAACCAGAGAATGTGAGTAATCGTGATCGATGAGACTCTCTTCGACGCCGAGGAGAAAATGGACGCGTCGGTCGAGCACGCGAAGGAAGAGTTCGCGGCGATTCGCACCGGTCGCGCCTCGGCGGCGATGTTCTCCAAGATCCTTGTGGACTATTACGGCTCGCCGACGCCGCTGCCGCAGCTGGCGTCGATCGCCGTGCCCGAACCTCGGATGGTGATCATCAAGCCGTACGACGTCTCCCAGGCCGCGGCCCTGGAACGCGCCATCCGCGACTCCGATCTGGGTGTCAACCCCAACAACGAGGGAACCCAGCTGCGCCTGCTGATACCGCAGATGACCGAGGAGCGCCGCCGCGACATGATCAAGGTGGCGCGGCACAAGGGAGAAGACGGCAAGGTCGCGGTGCGAAACGTGCGCCGCAAGGCCAAGGAAGAGCTCGACCGGCTGGTGCGAGACGGCGAAGTCGGCGAGGACGAAGGCCGCCGCGCCGAAAAAGAGCTCGACGAGCTGACCCAGCGCCACGTGAAGATCATCGACGAGCTGGTCTCGCACAAGGAAGCAGAGCTGCTCGAGATCTGATGGGCCCTTACCGCTCCGTCCCGCCCCAAGACCCGCGTCCCGGACCCCGTCCGACGAGGCGCGGATACGACCCGCACGACCCTCATGACGGCCGCGCGATCCGCGCCTCGGAGCCGATCGTCGAACACGACGCGACCGAGCGCCTGCCGCGGCCCGAAGAAACCGCGTGGCGGCGCGAGCCCCCGGACAGCAAGGCCGGCAGGAATCTGCCGCTGGCCATCGGCGCCGGGCTCGGCCTGGGCGCGGTGGTCCTGGCTTCGCTGCTGATCTATCGTCCGGCGTTCATCGTCGTGGTGGCCGCGGCCGTCCTCGTCGGCCTGTGGGAACTGAGCTCGGCGATGCGGGGCGCGGGGATTCGCATCCCGATCTGGCCGCTCATGGGCTGCGCGCTTGGGATGCTGGTCGTCACCCGCTTCGGCGGCGCGATCATGCTGGCGATCGGCCTCGGCGTGACCGTGGCGGTGCTGATCGTCTACCGCCTGGCCGACGGCGCCACCGGGTACCACGTCGACGTGCCCGCCGCGGTCCTGGCGGCGGTGTACATACCCTTCCTCGGCGGTTTCGCGGTGCTCATGGCCGATCCGTCGGACGGGCACCTGCGCGTCATCGCCACCCTCGCGGTCGCCGTGCTCAGCGACACCGGCGGCTACGTCGCCGGAGTGCTGGCGGGCAAGCACCCGATGGCGCCGAAGATCAGCCCCAAGAAGTCCTGGGAAGGGCTCGGCGGCTCTATGGCCGCCTGCGCGATCGGCGGGGCGCTGCTGCTGTACTTCATGTTCGGGGTGTCGTGGTGGCTGGGCGTGCTGTTCGGCGTGACGCTGGCGGCGGCGGCCACCCTCGGCGACCTGGCGGAGTCGCTGCTCAAGCGCGATCTCGGCGTGAAGGACATGAGCCACCTGATCCCCGGACACGGCGGCCTCATGGACCGTCTCGACTCGGTCCTGGTCGTCCTGCCGGTCGCGTTCGCGTGGCTGACATTTCTGGCTCCCCCTTCCGGCTGAAAAACCTCCGAGACGGCCGTCACCCGTTTGCCGCGGCGGCGAGATTCAGCCCTATCCGGCATGGCCGCCTGTGGGGACGTGCAAGACTTGGTCTGACATGACGACACCATTGCTGACCCTGACCCCGCAGCGGCCAAACCGAGGCATGCCGCCGCGGCACCTCGCCGACCTCTCCATGGCCGAGCGACGCGAGGCCGTCACCGCCCTCGGCCAACCCGCGTTCCGGGCCGACCAGCTGTCACGACACTACTTTCACCGGCGTGAGACCGACGTGTCGGCGATGACGGATCTGCCGTTGAGCGCGCGGCCGGCGCTGTCCGAGGCGTTGTTTCCCTCGCTGCTGACGTCGGTCAAGGACGCCGAATGCGACGGCGGCGCCACCCGGAAGACGCTGTGGCGACTCCACGACGGATCGTTGGTGGAGAGCGTGCTCATGGGCTACCCCGACCGGGCGACGGTGTGTGTCTCGTCACAAGCCGGCTGCGGCATGGCCTGTCCCTTTTGCGCCACCGGCCAAGCCGGACTGACGCGTAACATGTCGACCGCCGAGATCGTTGAACAGATCGTCAGCGCCGCCCGTGCGGCTGAGCAGGCAGGCCTCGGCCGGTTGTCTCACGTCGTGTTCATGGGAATGGGCGAGCCGCTGGCCAACTACCCCCGGGTGATCGACGCCGTACGCCGAGCGACGGCGCCGCCTCCCGAGGGGCTCGGGCTCTCAGCCAGGCACATTACGGTGTCAACCGTCGGTCTAGTTCCGGCCATTCGGAGGTTGACGGATGAGGATATGTCGGTGACCCTGGCAGTGTCGCTGCACGCACCCGACGATGAGTTGCGTGACGAACTCGTTCCCGTCAACAACCGATGGAAGGTCGCCGAGGTGTTGGACGCCGCATGGCAATATGCCAGACGGACCGGGCGACGTGTCTCGATCGAGTACGCGATGATTCGGGACGTAAACGACCAACCGTGGCGGGCCGACTTGCTCGGCCGTCTACTGAAAGGAAAGCTCGCGCACGTTAACCTCATCCCTTTGAATCCGACGCCGGGGAGCCGGTGGGACGCCAGTCCCAAGCCGGTGGAGAAAGAGTTCGTCGCACGACTGCGTGCGGCGGGGGTCCCGACGACGGTGCGTGACACTCGGGGACGGGAGATCGACGGCGCCTGCGGCCAGTTGGCGGCGCAGGAGGACGCCGCGCAGCGGGACGCTGGGATGCGGCAGGGCACCCTTGCCAGGGGCGAGACGCGAAAGGTGGCTTTGTAGTGGCCAGTCAAGGTGATCGATTCCGGCGACGGGCATTGAGCCGGGGATACAAGGTCGACGAGGTCGACGCCTTCCTGGACCGCGTGGAAGCCACCCTGGCCGGCGAGCCGATGGGAGCGCCAGTTCCCTCGCAAGAGGTCGACGACGTGGTGTTCCGCGTCCGTTTCGGCGGATACGACGAGTGGCAGGTCGACGTCTACCTCGACCGGGTCGCCCGTCAGCTCAGCGAGCTTGAAGAGCGCGGCGTGCTTGGGCGCGCGCCCTCGCCGGAGTTCGCCACGGGAGCGGCCGCGCGCGAAGGGGGACGCGGCGACGGGCCGCCTCCGCGAGAGATGCCGCGGGACATGCCCGCGCGCGACATGCGCGAGCGGGATCTGCCTCCGCGAGACTTGCCCCCCCGCGACATGCACGAACGGGACCTTCCCCCGCGTGACATGCGCGAGCGGGATCTGCCTCCGCGTGACATGCGCGACCGGGACCTGCCTCCGCGCGATATGCCTCCGCCTCGCGGCGGCGGGATGATGCCGCCGCACGACGAGCCGATGCCGCCGCGCGAGATGTCTCCTCCGCCGATGCGGGGGGACATGTCGCCGACGCGTCCGATATCCATGGAGCGCGACCTGCCTCCGCCGATGCGAGACGAGCCGTCCACGCCGCCCCCCATGACGCGGCGTTCCGAGCCTCCTCCGCCGCCTCCCCCTCCGCCCCCGCGCGGACGCGGAGGACGGTCGGCCCCGCCGCCGCCTCCCGTCGAAGACGACGGCGAGAGCTTCGCCCACCTGCGCGCCGACGACGACGAGGGCTTCGGCCACCTGGCGCCGCCGCCGGGCGGCTTCGACCGCGACGACCCGTTCGCCGACGCCCCTCCGCGCCGGCACACGCCGCCGTCCGGCTTCGACCGGCGGGGCGACGACCGCTTCGACCACGAAGACGACCGCTTCGAGTCGGCCCCCATGGGCGGGGACGACCGCGGTCCCGGACGTCCGCCCGAGGGCCGGCTGTTCGGCGGCGGACCCGGCGGTCCCCCCGACCGCCGTCCCACGGAAGACGACTACCCTCCGCGCCGCGACGACCGGACGGCTCCGGTGTCGCTGCCGCCTCGCGGCGACGGCGGCGGTTTCATGGGCCCGCCCCCCGAGGTCCCCGCCGCGGGACCGCCTCCCACGGCGCCGATGCCGATGAGCCCGCCCCCGGGACGCTGGGGCGGCGAACCCTCGCCGCCCGGCGGATTCGAACGTCCGTCTCCCCCCGGCGGT
>JBOGDN010000103.1:0-6122 GCA_050742995.1 Stackebrandtia sp.
GCCATGTACCTGGTGACCAAGCCGCAGTCCTACGACGACATCGTCACCGACAACCTCTTCGGCGACATCCTCACCGACGTCGCCGCCGCGGTCACCGGAGGAATCGGGCTGGCCGCCTCCGGCTGCGTCAACCCCGACCGTGTCCACCCCTCCACGTTCGAGCCGGTGCACGGCTCGGCCCCCGACATCGCCGGCAAGGGCGTCGCCGACCCCGTCGCGGCGATCCTGTCCGCCGGCATGCTGCTCGAACACCTAGGCTCGAGCAAGGCCGCCACCGCCGTCACCCGCGCGGTCGCCGCCGAACTGACGGACCGCACCGCCGGAGAGCCGCCGCACACCGCGGCGGTCGGCGACCGAGTAGCCGCGCGAGTAGCCGAAGACATCGGCTGACTCGCGCCGCGCGGTACCAACTGACATCGACCAAGCGCCCGCGAGGAGCATCCGCGCGGCGCTTGCGATCTTTTCGTCCGTCTAAAAGTCGCGCGGACGGCTCTTCCCAGGGCTCCTGAACGAAGGGTAAGTTCAATGCAAGCGACCATCTCCCAGCCAGTGGGAAAGCCGACGACGTCTCGCGGAGGATTCGACATGAGCCGAAGCACCCTGCCGGATCTGGAGATCCGTCCGAATCCCCGTCCCGCCTCCCAAGCCGAGCGCGCCGCGGTGCTCGCCGAACCCGGCTTCGGCAAGGTCTTCACCGACCACATGGTCACCATCCGCTACACCGACGGAAAGGGCTGGCACAGCGCCCGCGTGGAGCCGTACGGCAACCTGTCGCTGTCCCCGGCCACCGCCGTCCTGCACTACGCCCAGGAGATCTTCGAGGGCATGAAGGCCTACCATCGCGCCGACGGCGCGGTGGGCCTGTTCCGGGCCGACGAGAACGCCCGCCGTTTTCTCCGCTCCGCCGAACGCATGGCCATGCCCGGCCTGCCGGAGGAGCTGTTCCTAGGCGCGATCCAGGCGCTCCTGGAAGCCGACCGCGCCTGGGTGCCGACCGGAGAGGACACCAGCC
Source organism: Stackebrandtia sp. (assembly GCA_050742995.1). GTDB lineage: Bacteria > Actinomycetota > Actinomycetes > Mycobacteriales > Micromonosporaceae > Stackebrandtia. The sequence continues at coordinate 1,013 of JBOGDN010000103.1, forward strand.
TCTACCTGCGGCCGTTCATGTTCGCCTCCGAGGCCTTCCTCGGCGTGCGTCCGGCCAAGGAGTACCTCTTCTGCCTCATCGCCTCGCCGGCCGGCGCGTATTTCAAGGCCGGTCCGCAGCCGGTCTCGGTGTGGGTGTCGCAGGACTACACCCGAGCCGCGCCCGGCGGCACCGGGGCGGCCAAGTGCGGCGGCAACTACGCCACCTCGCTGCGCCCCCAGGCCGAGGCGATCGACAACGGGTGCGAACAGGTGGTCTTCCTGGACGCGGTGCACCGCAAGTACGTCGACGAGCTCGGCGGCATGAACGTGTTCTTCGTGTACGACAACGACCGCAGCATCGTCACCCCCGAACTGGGCACGATCCTGCCGGGCATCACGCGCGAATCGGTGTTCACGCTGGCCGCCGAGTACGGCTACCGGATCGTGGAGCGGCAGTACAGCATCGACGAGTGGCGCGCAGACGCCAAGTCGGGCGCCCTCGTCGAGGCGTTCGCCTGCGGCACCGCGGCGGTGCTCACCCCGATCGGAACGGTGCGCGGCCGCGACGAGGAGTTCACCGTCGCCGGCGGCAAGCCGGGCGAGCTGACTATGAAACTGCGTCAGTCGCTGCTGGACATTCAGCACGGCGCCGCCCCCGACCCGTACGGATGGACCCGCGTCGTCAAGGTGTGAACGGCGCCCCGATCCCCGGGGTCGGGCGCGTCAAGCGTCCGTTCCGTCTGAGTGAGCAACTCGTTGCTGCGCGAACCGATGAGACCTGACAAACTGGTCAAAACAAATGCGGTCGCGACGATTGGGGACTGCCGGTGGAAGGCGCGGTGAGGCTCAATCGGCTCGGCCTGGAGCGCGGCACAATGTGGTCCGCGCTGGCCATGGTCGTTGCGGTTTTTCTCCCGGCCGCGCTGTGGGGGCTTTGGGACGACTCGGTTCCGGGGGAGGAGGAGCTTCCGCCGGGCGCCGTCGTCGAGCGCGAAGCCCTGCCGCCGCCGATGTCGCTGTCGGAGCCGTCCCTGGTACGCCTGACCATCCCCGACGAGGGCTGGAGCATCTCCACCGGCGCGGGCAGTCCCACCGCGGCGACCCTCGTCAACTCGCCGGTGACCTTGACCGTCACCGCGGTGGCCGGAGTCGAGAACATGGAGACCCTCTACAAGCGGCAGGCGCGCGGCCTCGGAGAAAAAGAAAGCGCCATGTTCACCACGAACCGGCGCGACTACACCACCGAAAGCGGACTCGAAGGCTACTGGGCCAACCTGACCGGGGACAACCACAACGGGGTGCTCGTCGTCGTCGGAAAGCAGGACGCCGCGGCGGTTGTGGTCGTACGCGCTCCCATGGGGAGACTGGAGGGGGTCATGGGCGACGTGGTCGAGATTGTGGAGTCCCTTGAGGTGTCCGCAGAGGCGGTCTCATGAACACCCTGGCTCGGGTCGTCGTCGAGGGGCAGGGGACCTTTGTGCGGGTGCGCAAGCCCGCCTACTGGCTGTTCGTGGCGCTGATCGGCTTCGGCCTGGTCAGCATGGGCCGTTCGATGGCCGACGCGTTGAACACTTTGTCTACTGTGCTGTGGATCTCCGCGGTGTTGAACGGCGCCGTGGCGGTGGCGTTCATCTGGATCCTCGCGCGGATGGACCTGTTCGAGCGCGAGCCGGCCGCGGTGCGCGCCGCCGCGTTCCTGTGGGGCGCGCTCGTGGCCACCTCGGTGGGCGCCATGGCCAACAACAGCCTGCTTTCGCTGATCGCGAAGGTCTTCGGCAGCGACTTCGCCTCCCGCTGGGGCGCGGCGCTCGCCGGTCCGACCAATGAGGAATGGGTGAAGGTCCTCGGCGTCGTCATCCTGGTGCTGATCGTCCGGGAGCACTTCAACCGTTCCATCGACGGCCTGATCTACGGCGCCATGTGCGGACTGGGCTTCCAGTTCATGGAGAACATGATCTACGCGGTCAACAACGCCTTCTCCAACCCCAACAGCGACTGGGTCGGCGCGCTTTCCGTCACGATCGTGCGCATCGTGGTCGCCGGGCCGTGGAGCCATCCGATCTACACCGGAGTCGCCGGTCTCGGCGTGGCGTTCGCCGTCACGCAGGCGACCCGCCCGGCGTGGGTGCGCTACGGCGTCGCCGCCGGACTCTTCGTCCTGGCCTGGGCGATGCACTTCGTGTGGAACTCGCCGATTCCGTTCTGGCTTCCCGACGGCCTGACCGTGCTGCTCGTCTACGGCAAGGGCGTGCTGATCCTGGTGTTCTTCCTGCTGCTGTACCGCTACGCCGCCGGCCGCGAGTGGGACTGGTTCGTCGACATCATGAGGGGGCAGCCTGAAACCGTCATCACCCCCGGCGAAGTCAAGTCCATGAAGACCCTCGGCAGCCGCCGCAAGGCCCGCAAGGAGGTCGGCGACCTGTACGGCGTCAACGGCCGCCGGATGGTGGAGCGGCTGCAGCGCTCCCAAATCGAGCTCGGAGAGGCCCTGGCGCGCGCCCGACGCGCCGAAGCCGACCCCGACAGCGCACTCGACGTCACCGTCGCCAGGGCCAACATCCACAGTATTCGCGAAGAGATGGCCTCGTGGGAGGGCGGCGTGCCGCGCCGGAATAATCCCAAGCGTGAACAACCCTCTTCCTGACTACGCCGACCGGGTGCTTTCGACCGCCGAGCGGATCCCGCCGGGGAAGGTCATGACCTACGGCGACGTCGCCGAATGGATCGGCGAAGGCGGGCCGCGCCAGGTCGGCCGGGCCATGTCGCACTACGGCGGCGGCGACGTCCCGTGGTGGCGCGTGGTGCGCGCCGACGGAAGGTTCCTGCCAGGAGAAGAAGACCGAGCCCTGGAGCGCTACCGCGCCGAGGGAACGCCGCTGCGCCGGGCCGCCGCGGACGACGGCTGGCCGCGGGTGGACATGTCGCGCGCCCGATGGGACGGCGAATAGCGGGCCCCGCGGTCAGTCCAGCGAGTAGAGGCGGAACGTCGAGACGTCCGCGTCGTCGTCCTTCGGCTCCCACGCGACGAACCAGCCGTCGCCTTCGCCGCAGTAGGCTCCCGGCGGCGCGAAGACCGGCTCGCCGGTCGCGACGTCGAACACCTCGATTTCGCCGGCGTACGTCGGCCAGTGGTCGAACGCCACGCTGCCCGCGTCGGGCCTTACTCGCATTTCGTTCAGGCCGACCTGCGGATCGGGCACGGTCCAGACCTTCTCGTCGTCCGACACGGAGTACATGCTCACGTCGCCGGAGTCCCCGTCCTCGCCGTTGCGCACGAACACGCGGTCGCCGTCCCAGGCAAGCATGGTTCCCGTCTCCTCCGCGGTCCACAGGGTCTTGCCCGAAGCCAGGTCCAGCAGCTGCGGTCTGCCGTCGGCGTCCATCGCCGGCAGGACGTCTCCGTCGGAGAGCCAGTTCCACAGCAGATCGCAGCTCCCGTCGGCGTAGGTCGGCAGACCGATCGTCTGCTCCCACTGCTTGTCGCCGGTTTCGGGGTCGAAGGAGCGCAGCGACGCGGCGCAGGAGTCGTCCGGCTCCGACACGTCGAGCACGCCGTGGTCGGAGGCGAAGAAGTCGTCTCGGACGGCGACGGCGGGCCCCGACGGCTCGCCGGTGTCCGGGTCCATCGCGATGACGCGCTCGCCCGAGGTCGACAGCGTGTACGGCGGGTGCGGCGACGCCGTGGCCCCGTAACTCGCGACGGCCTCTACGACCCCGTCGTCGTACGGCGACGGGACGGTCCAGCGCGCCTCGCCGGTCGCTGGATCACGAGTGGACAGTTCGCAGTCGACGTACTCGTCGTCCTCGCGTGCGCAGGTGTTGGTGTACACGGCGCCTTCGAAGGCGGCCTCCACCGTGGTGACCTTCTCCTTCCACAACTGCGCGCCGTCCGTCACGTCGAATCCGAAGAGGAACTTGTCCGGGGACTCGCGTTCGTCGTCGGGATCGGGGTGATAGACCACGATCTGGTCGTCGAAGACGAGGACGCCGTAGATGTCGTCCGGGAACTCCCGATCCCACGCCAGTTCGCCCGCGGCGTCCAGACGGTAGAGATACCCGTCGGTCTCCACCACGTAGCCGTCCGGCGCCGCGTACACCTCGTTCTTGACCGTCCCCCGGTCGGTGGGCAGGTCGATTTCCCACTCCGGCTCGCCCGCGGGCGCCGCCTGCCAGCCCGGCGGCGGAGTCGGCTCCGGGGTCTGGCTTTCCTCGGTCGACGGCGAATCCGAACCCCCGTCGGGCACGTACATCAGCGCGATGAAGACGAATGCGGCGCCCAAGGCGACCAGTCCGACCAGCACTTGCCAGCGGGAGGTCGACCGCTCTCCGGCAGGGGAGGAGGCGTCGGTCGAGACGTCGGAATCTTCGGGCTCTTCGCCGGCGTGGACGCGGTTCACAGGCTCTCCAGTCGATGCGATGCGCCGGGGGTCCGCGTTCCCGCGGCGAGCCCGTGCCGTCGAGAACGCGCGCCCGGCGCGATGTGGGCCCAATGATCGCCCACGGCGTCAAGCCGATCCCTCGCGCGTGCGCGCGCCGGTCGTCTGTGATCATCGCTCGGTGCACTCGTTGCTTGACCTCGCCGACGTTTCTCGACTCCGCGAGGCGCTTGTCTCCGCCGACTTCACCGAGGCGGGGACGTCCGCACGGCTCGGGGAGGACGCCGCCGTGGCCGCCGGACGCGGCGACTTTCGCGCGGCTCTGGCCGCCACGTCGGACTCCGACGCGCAGGCGACGCTGATCCGGCTGTTCGTCTGCGGCGTCGTGGAGCCGGCGGACGCCGTGGCTAGAGCCCTCGCGCCGCTGCCGATCGAGGCGGCGCAGCGATCCGGTCTCGTGCTCGGCGACGCCGAGGGATACCGGGCGGGGGTGGCGCTTGAGATCTACGGCGATCACTGGCTGCTTTCCGACCTTCCCGCCGCGCCCGGATGCGGTCTTGACGCCGAACACGTGCTCGGCGTGGGCAGCGCCGCGGCGACGCTCGCCGGCGCCGTGATGCGCGACGACGTCGACTCGGCGCTTGACCTGGGCGCCGGCTCTGGGATACAGGCCCTTCACCTGTCGCGGCACGCGCGTCGCGTGGCGGTCAGCGACGTCTCGCCGCGGGCGATGCGTTTCGCCGCGGCCAACGC
>JBOGDN010000104.1:0-7233 GCA_050742995.1 Stackebrandtia sp.
GAGCGGCCCGGCCGGGGCGTCCAGGTCGCGCAGCAGGCGCGGGAGCGCCCGCAAGGCGGCGCGAACGTCGTCGAAGGTGTGCGGCCAGCCGCCCCCGCCCCCGACGCGCCGGTACTCCAGCGAGGCCGTGGCATACCCCTGCGCGGCTAGGGCGCGGCACAGCGGGCGCACGTGAACGCGGTCGTAGTCGTGCTGCCAGAAGCCGCCGTGGAGCATGGCCACGGTCCCGCGCGCGGCGCCGACCGGAGCGAAGTACTCCACGACGTGCTCCGCGTCCGGGCCGTAGGACACGGCGACGCCCGGCTCGGCCGCTCTGGCGAGGATTTCGCGAGGGTCGTCCATGAAGGCAGGATATGGCGGCGACTCGAGCCGCGGCCGGCTCGCCTAACGTCTGTGTGTATGCGTGAGCTCAGCGACGTCAACTACGCCAAGTCCGACGCGACCGCCGTGGTCGCCATCGACCGCCCCGACCGGATGAACTCCTTTCGCGGACGCACTGTGGACGAGCTGATCTGGGCGTTCAAGACCGCATGGGCCGACCCCGAAGTCGGCGTGATCATTCTCACTGGGACGGGGGAGCGAGCCTTCTGCGCCGGCGGCGACGTCAAGGAACGCGCCGAGACCGGCGGCTACGGCGACACCGAGTGGGGGACGTTCGAAATCGAGCGGCTGCACCGCATGATCCGCGACGTGCCCAAGCCGGTGATCGCCGCGGTCAACGGCGTCGCCGTGGGCGGCGGGCACGTGCTGCACGTCCTGTGCGACCTGTCGATCGCCGCCGAGCACGCGCGCTTCGGCCAGTCCGGGCCGCGCGTGGGCAGCTTCGACGCCGGATTCGGCTCGGCATACCTGGCAAGGGTGGTCGGCGAGAAACGCGCCCGCCGGCTGTGGTTCCTGTGCGAACTGATCGACGCGGACACGGCGCTTTCGTGGGGCTTGGTCAACGAGGTCGTCGCCGCCGAGGAGCTGTTGCCGACCGCCATGACCTGGGCGGAGCGGATCAACTCCCACTCGCCGACGGCGCTGCGCTTCCTCAAGCATTCGTTCAACGCCGACACCGACCACATGTCGGGGCTGTCGCACCTGGCCTTCGACGGTTTGGAGGTATTCGGTCACACCGAGGAAGCCGCGGAGGGGGCCGCGGCGTTCGCAGAGAAACGGGACCCGGATTTCGGCCGTTTTCGGCGCCAGGGGTGACGTCGAGGTTTCGGCGATACGCTCGAGACGACCCGCCCGGATCGACAAGCCGGCAGATGGCCGTAAGCTCCGGTACGGACGCCGCGACGCGCACCCGCGGGAGGCGAGTGCGGCGGACCCCGCGACTGGGCGACGAGACCACAACCGAACGTTTTGGGGACGGTTAGCGAGATGACCAAGGAAGACACCGAGCGAATCCTGGAAGCCGAGGCTGAGGCCGCGGTCGAGGAGGAGCCCGAGGACGAGGACGCCGAGGTTTCCGACGACGGTCAAGACGACTCCGACGACCCTTCGGCGACGGTCCTGGTGATGGGGCCGGACGGCAAGCCGATGGGCGCCATGGCCGTCGACGCGGAGACCGGCGAGGCGGGCGACCCCGCCAAGCTGGTCGAGCAGCCGGCCAAGGTGATGCGCGTGGGGAGCATGGTCAAACAGCTCCTCGAAGAAGTGCGCAACGCACCCCTCGACGAGGCGGGCCGGCAGCGCCTGCGGGCCATCCACGCCCGGTCGATCGCCGAGCTCGAAGAAGGCCTGGCGCCGGAGCTGCGTGACGAGCTGGAGCGGCTCACGCTGCCGTTCAACGGCGACGACGCGCCCTCCGAAGGCGAGCTGCGCATCGCGCAGGCCCAGCTGGTGGGCTGGCTGGAAGGCCTCTTCCACGGCATCCAGGCCGCGTTGATGGCGCAGCAGATGGCGGCGCGGATGCAGCTGGAGCAGATGCGTCGCGGCATTCCCGCCGGCGCCCTGCCGCCGGGCGGCCAGGTGACGCCCGACATGGTCCAGATGCTGTCGGCCGGAGGCGACGACGAGGACGGTCACGGCCCCGGTCAGTACCTCTGACTCGACGTCGTCGCTCCACGTTCGTCGGCGCCTCGTTTACGCTCGCAGGCATGAGCGAAGCGAGTCCCGGTCCGCGCGCGGTGCGCGCCCCCCGCGGCGTCGAGCTGTCCTGCGTCAACTGGCAGGTCGAGGCGCCGTATCGGATGCTGCAGAACAATCTCGACCCCGAGGTGGCCGAGAGTCCCGACGATCTGGTCGTCTACGGCGGAACCGGCCGCGCCGCGCGCGACTGGCGCAGCTTCGAGGCGCTGCTGCGGACGCTGCGGTCGCTGCGCGCCGACGAGACCATGCTCGTCCAAAGCGGCAAGCCCGTCGGCGTCATGCGCACCCACGAGTGGGCGCCGCGGGTGCTGCTTGCCAACTCAAACCTGGTCGGCGACTGGGCGAACTGGCCCGAGTACCGCAAGCTGGAGCAGCTCGGCTTGATGATGTACGGCCAGATGACCGCCGGGTCCTGGATTTACATCGGCACGCAGGGGATTCTCCAGGGCACCTACGAGACCTTCGCGGCCGTCGCACACAAGCACTTCGGCGGGACGCTGGCCGGCACGCTCACCCTCACCGCGGGCTGCGGCGGCATGGGCGGCGCCCAGCCGCTGGCCGTCACGATGAACGACGGCGCCTGCCTGATCATCGACATCGATCCGGTCAGCCTGCGGCGGCGGGTGGAGACCCGCTACCTCGACGTCGTCGCCGACGACCTCGACGAGGCGGTGCGGCTGGCCGTCGACGCCCGCAACTCCAGAAAGGCGCTTTCGGTCGGCTTGGTCGGCAACGCCGCCGTGCTCGTACCGCGGATCAAGCGCATGGGCGTGCCGATCGACGTCGTCACCGACCAGACCTCGGCGCACGACCCGCTTTCGTATGTCCCCGACGGCATCGACCTCCCAGACGCCCCCGACTACGCGGACAAGAAGCCCGAGGAGTTCTCCGACCGCGCCCGCGCGTCCATGGCCAAGCACGTGGAGGCCATGGTGGACTTTCAAGACGGCGGTGCGGTCGTCTTCGACTACGGCAACTCGATACGCGGCGAGGCCAAGGCGGGCGGGTGCGAGCGGGCGTTCGACTTCCCCGGCTTCGTCCCCGCCTACATCCGGCCTCTCTTCTGCGAAGGCAAGGGGCCGTTCCGCTGGGCGGCGCTTTCGGGCGACCCGGCCGACATCGCCGCCACCGATCGCGCCGTGCTTGATCTGTTCCCGGAGAACCGATCCCTGGCCCGCTGGATCGAGCTGGCCGGCGAACGCGTCGCCTTCCAGGGCCTGCCGTCGCGCACCTGCTGGCTTGGCTACGGCGAGCGCGACGTCGCCGGAGCGCGCTTCAACGAGATGGTCGCCGACGGGACGCTGCGCGCCCCGGTCGCCATCGGCCGCGATCACCTCGACTGCGGTTCGGTGGCCTCGCCTTACCGCGAGACCGAGTCGATGAAGGACGGATCCGACGCGATCGCCGACTGGCCGCTGCTCAACGGTCTTGTCAACGTCGCGTCCGGCGCCACATGGGTTTCCATTCACCACGGCGGGGGAGTCGGCATGGGACGGTCCATACACGCCGGACAGGTGACGGTCGCCGACGGCACGCCGCTCGCCGCGGAGAAGATCGCCCGCGTGCTCGGCAACGACCCCGGCATGGGCGTGATCCGGCACGTCGACGCCGGATACGAACGCGCCGAGCAGGTGGCCGCCGAGCACGGCGTCCGCGTCCCCATGAACGAATCCTGACCACGCCGTCTCGAGGTGCGACGCATGAGTCTGTTGATCGACAACATCGGCGAACTGTCTACTTGTGACAAAGAAGGCGAGTCGCTCGCCGACGTCGCCGTCGCCTTGGCCGACGGCCGCGTCGCCTGGATCGGCCCGGCGTCGCGCGCCCCCGACTGCGACCGCCGCTTCGACGCCGCCGGCCGCGCCGTGATCCCCGGCTTCGTCGACAGCCATTCCCACCTGGTGTTCTCCGGCGATCGTTCGGCGGAGTTCGCCGCGCGCATGGCCGGACGTCCCTACACCGCCGGCGGCGTCAAGACCACCGTCGCCGCGATGTGCGGCGCCGACGACGCCGCGCTGCGCGCCAATGTGGCCGCGCTCGTCGCCGAGATGCGCCGTCAAGGGACCACGACCGTGGAGATCAAGAGCGGCTACGGGCTCACCGTCGCCGACGAGGCCAGGGCGCTGCGCGTCGCCGGCGAGTTCACGTCGGAGACGACCTACCTCGGCGCGCACGTCGTCCCGCCCGGCGCCGACGCCGACGAGTACGCCGCGCTCGCGGCCGGCGAGATGCTGCGCGCCTGCGCGCCGCACGCCAAATGGGCCGACGTGTTCTGCGAACGCGGCGCGTTCGACGCCGACCAGTCGCGGACGATTCTCGCCGCCGCCGCGGACCTCGGTCTGGGGCTGCGCGTGCACGGCAACCAGCTCGGCCACGGCCCGGGCGTTCAGCTGGCCGTGGAGATGGGCGCCGCGTCGGTCGACCACTGCACCTACCTGTCCGACGAAGACGTGGCCGCGCTCGCCGACGGCGACACCGTGGCGACTTTGCTTCCGGGCGTGGAGTTCTCGACCCGGCAGCCGTATCCGGACGCCGCGCGGCTGCTGCGGGCCGGCGTGACGGTCGCCTTGGCCAGCGACTGCAACCCCGGCTCCTGCTTCTCGTCGTCGATGCCGTTCATGATCGCCATGGCGGTGCGGGACATGGGAATGACCGTCGAACAGGCGTTGTGGTCGGCCACGGCCGGCGGCGCCCGCGCCCTGCGCCGAGACGACGTGGGACGCGTCGTCGTCGGCGCTCGCGCCGATCTGGCGGTTTTGGAGGCTCCCAGCAGTGTTCACCTGGCCTATCGGCCCGGCGTCCCTCTTGTTAAGACTGTTTTTAATAATGGACGCATTGTGTGATCGCCTCATAGCGTTAGGTTTCTCGATACTTCGGCTTGACCTTGTAACCCGTACGGGTAGTAGGGTGTGGCGGTATGGCAAGTTCGGCGAGCACCTCAACATGGCGCAGTGCGCGCACGCTCGCTGTTCTATTTTGGACCGGCGTGTCGTTCGCGCCGCTTGCCGCCCTCGTCCTCATGGCCGGCGACAGCTCCGGAGTCATCAAGTTCGCGTTGGTGCTCGGCATGGGCTCAGTAGTGCTCATCGGGCTGTCCGTGGTGCTGCGTAAGGACGCCTCGTCGGTGGAGCGCGACATCAACGACGCCATGGCCGACAGCGAACGGCACACTCATCAGCTGCTCGCCGAGATGCGCGGGGAGATCCGCCACCTGAGCAAGGCCGTCGAGTCCGGCCCGGCCGCCAGGGGCTACGAGGTCGGCCCGGCCGCCTCCCCGGCCGAACTGCACGGGCGGGAACGCCGCGGCCGTTCCCACAGCGGCGAGATCGAAAACAGGTACGTGTCTCCGCCGCGTTCCGAAACCGGCGGCTACGCCTCGCCGCCCCGCGTCGTCGAGGGCGACTACGAGTCGGCCGGCCACGACGGCGCCTACCAGAGCCGCAACGCGCACAGCGGACGAGAGTCGGCCAGGCGACGCGATCCGGACACCGACGGCGTCCGCAGGCGCGGAACCGACGACGACGTCGACGGACTGCTTTCGGGGCTGCGGGGCGGCTCTGACGCCGAGTGGCGTCACGAGCGCAACCCGCGCACGCCGCCGCGCGGCCGCGCCGCCGCCGACCCCGACGAATACGACTACGGCGAGCCGCAGGGCCGTCGCGAGGCCTACGAAGAAGACACCGGCTCGCGCCGCCGCGCCGCCGCCGCCGAACCAAGGTGGCGCACCGAAGAGCGCGAGGTGGAAGTACGCATGCGGCAGTCCCGCACCGGGCCCGACGACGGCTGGGGCGACGACGCCTACGCCGCCGGCTCCGGCGCCGGACGCGAATCGGGCGGCTGGTCAGAGGACTTCACCTCAAGCAGGCGTTCGAGGCGCCACGCGGACGACGCGTACGACGACCCGCGGTACGCCGAGCCGACCCGCGCGATCTCGGCCGACGAGGCCGATCCGCAGCCGCGTTGGAGCGACTACGACCGACCGCCGCCCTCGTCCTCCCGCCGTGGAGGTTCCTACATGGACGAGTACTACGGCGACCAGGAACCGCGCCGACGCCGCTGAGGCCGCCCGCCGCCTACTTGTCGACGTCTCCGACGACGAAGAACATGGATCCGAGAATGGCGATCATGTCCGGAACGAGGCAGCCTTCCAACAAAGTAGACAAAGCCTGGACGTTGGAATATGAAGCCGTGCGAAGCTTCAGCCGCCAAGGCGTCTTCTCGCCGCGCGACACCAGGTAGTACCCGTTGATCCCGAGCGGGTTCTCCGTCCAGACGTAGGTATGCCCCTCCGGCGCCTTCACCACCTTGGGCAGCCTGACGTTGACTGGCCCCGGGATCTGGTCCACCCGAGACAAACACGTCTCCGCCAGATCCAACGAGACGTACACCTGGTCAAGCAGGCACTCGAACCGCGCGTGGCAGTCGCCCGCCTGCCGGGTGACCACGGGAACGTCGAGCTCGCCGTACGCCAGATACGGCTCGTCGCGGCGCAGATCGAAGTCCAGCCCCGAAGCTCGCGCCGCCGGCCCCGACACCCCGTACGCCGCCGCGGTCGCCGCAGACAAGACCCCGACCTCCTTGGTGCGGGCCAAGAAGATCTCATTGCGCCGAATCAAATCATCCAAGTCGGACATACGCCGACGCACTTCGTCCACCGCACGCCGCGCCCGCTCCGTCCACCCCGAAGGCACTTCCTCCTTGAGGCCGCCGACCCGGTTGAACATGTAATGCATGCGCCCGCCCGAAGCCTCCTCGAAGACCGCCTGCAAGGTCTCGCGCTCGCGGAACGCGTAGAACATCGGGGTGATCGCCCCGATCTCCAACGGAAACGACCCCAAAAACATCAAATGGTTGAGCACCCGGTTCATCTCGGCCAACGCGGTCCGCAACCACACCGCCCGTTCCGGCGTCTCAATCCCCATGAGCCGCTCCACCGCCAAAGCGACCCCAAGCTCAGACCCAAAAGCCGACAGCCAGTCGTGACGATTGGCCAGCATGAGGATCTGCCGGTAATCGCGCACCTCGAAGAGCTTCTCGGCTCCTCGATGCATGTACCCCACGACCGGCTCGCAGGTGACGACCCGCTCGCCGTCCAAAGTAAGCTGAAGCCGCAGCACTCCGTGGGTGGACGGATGCTGCGGCCCGATGTTGAGC